>DATFRK010000914.1:0-17886 GCA_035263325.1 Pyrinomonadaceae bacterium
CACCTGACGATATGACTCCACCTCTTCTGCCCTGCGCGATTCACTCCAACCGAAACAATCCCTGGCGACGGCAGCCGCCTTTTCATCATCGCCCAAAGCCAGATCTGCCTTCAGTCCCAGCATTGTTCGACGCAACAAACAATCGCTCAAAGTTTGGGCCAACTCACCCTCAAACGCGAGCACAATCTCAGCCGCGACTGCATCGGCGGCCTTATTGAATGTTTGCCCAAGACCCAACTCGCCAGCGCAAATCTTCTCTACTTCATTGGCGCGCGTACCGTATATCCGCAATAGCCTTTCAGTAACCGCTGGGACAAATGAACTTCTTTTCCGGAAGCCATCGCTAAAAAGAGAATAGTCGTGCGCCCCCGGCAAGGGTTCACTGGCTGTAACACACTCAGGCAACTGTTTCCGCAACTTCACCCCTACCAAATCTACACACTCTTCGGCCAGGCTCCGGTAGGTGGTGAGTTTTCCGCCCACTACGGAAAGCAGGTTATCGAGTCGTGGATGCTGCCTGACAAAATGCCGCCGGGTGATACTTGCCTCGCGTCCGCCATCCGTGTAGGGCAACGGACGCACGCCGGAATAGGTGTAGCTAATGTTACTGCGAGTCAACTTCGCCGCAGGAAATACGCGATTAACTTCGCTCAACAAATAGTCGACTTCCCATGGTTCGCTCCTGGCCTCATCGGGGACATCTTCGAACCGACTGTCAGTAGTTCCAATTAGGTAGTTTCCGTTCCACGGGATCACAAAAAAGGGTCGACCGTCGATTTCAGCTTCAAGATACACCGCGCATGAAGGCGCTCCGGGAAATGGCGTCACTACGATATGACTGCCCTTTGTGCCACCAATGAGCCGCTCGGAAGGCTCCGCAACCTCGGCCAGCAGTTGGTCGACCCATGGTCCCACCGCATTCACAATGACCTCACCGTAAGCCAGTTGACTGTCACCCGACTGGTTAACGAATTCAATGCCCCGGCAATGTCCTGCTTGAGTTAAGAGTTTTGTAACTTGCGCATAAGTAATAATCGCCGCGCCACTGCTTTGAGCAGCTAGAACATTGTCCAAGACCAGGCGTTCAGGAAACTCAACCTGGGCATCGTGGTAGACGGCGGCCGAGATGAGACCCTCCTCATTCAATCCCGGAACTCGCTGTAGCGCCTCGCTGCGCGACAGCATCCGGTGCCACGGTAACGACTTGTCGAGGGAAAGTAGGTCATAGACCAGCATGCCTGTCCGAATTTTTCCGGATCCACGACGGCTCTGTTGGTAGATCGGGAGCAGGATCGGGAGTTGTCTGACGAGGTGAGGGGCGATCCTGAGTAGTGTTTCGCGTTCGCGGAGTGACTCCCGGACCAGCCCAAACTCCAAGTGTTCCAGATAACGTAAACCACCATGGATCAGACGGGTGGACCAACTGCTGGTGCCACTGCCAATGTCGGCTTTATCAATCAGCAGCACGCTTAACCCGCGTCTCGCAGCGTCACGCGCGATACCGGCGCCGTTGATTCCCGCTCCAATAACGATCAGGTTGTAGACGTTCATCGTCATCCGTTCGCACGAAATCGTGCTAGTGATGCACGTTCTAGGTTATTCGTTCGACGAAACACAAAGTGAAGCCGGTCGCATGATCCGGGTAACGTACCTCATTTTTTCTGCCAGCCGCAGACAAAGGTAACAGACGACTCCTTTTGATCGAACAAAGTGTTCTCAATGAGCGCTTGAGGAATCTCAAATTGTCAGAAAGCCTGTGCTAACTGGTCTCGCGGGCATGCTCTTTGCGGCTTTCCGGACCGAACGCCGCAGGTGGCAATCTCTTAACCCCCACGGCTGAGCCCACAGCACCACCCGGGTCGTTCTTGCTCTGCCAGCGCGGTAGGCAGGCAAATCTCCTAAGGTCTGAAACCTTTTGAAATTCACAAGGAGCGTACCATGCGTCCCACCCGACTTTTAGCCAGAAGTCTCCTGCTTTTAGTAGCAATTCTTTCCTTTACGGTTCCCATCTGGGCGTTCCAGGACGATGAACCGGATGAATACGATGTGAAAGATCGAGTCGTACGCACCAGTTTGATCGCGGGAGACGTCAATCTAAAGAGAAAAGGCAACACCGATTGGGAGCCCGTTCGGCTCAACTACCCGTTGGTGGAGGGCGACACGGTCGCCACCGATCCGAACGGCCGGCTGGAGTTACAGATCGATTCCCGCAACTTCTTACGCCTTGGTCCGAGTTCCATCGTGCGGCTCGTCACTCTGCGCGATGAGGGGATTGCTCTGAGTGTCGTGGAAGGCACGGCTATCGTTCGCCTGGCGAAGTTTGATCATGAGCATGAGTATTTTGAGATCGACGCGCCGCGAGCGACTCTATCCGCAGAAAAAACAGGCTCGTACAGAATTGATGTCGCTCGGGAAGGGCGCGTCAAACTAACCGTGCGTGACGGTGGTAGCGCCCGAATCTATTCCGACACTTCGGGTTTTACTTTGCGTGACGGGAGAGCTGCGGAACTGATCAACGAGGGCGAGCAGGCCGGTGATTGGGACTTAGCGGCCGCGGCGGATTTTGATGCCTTGGACAACTGGATTACTGATCGGGAAAAGTATCGAGCCGAGCGGGCACGCTTCGACGTTCAATACTACGACGAATATGTTTGGGGGGGCGAAGATCTCGACTCGTATGGCGATTGGTCCTACACGTCGGATTACGGCTGGATATGGCGTCCACGCAATGTTTCGCTCAGTGCTTACAGTGATTGGGCGCCTTATCGTTATGGTCATTGGGTCTGGTGCGCTCCCTATGGTTGGAGCTGGGTCGGAGATGAGCCATGGGGCTGGGCACCCTACCACTACGGTCGCTGGGTCTTCTACAACGGCTACTGGGCCTGGTGTCCGCGCAGCCAGTATCAACGGCGGAGTTGGTGGCGTCCCGCCCTGGTGGCCTTTCTCCAGTTCGACTTCTCGTTCGGAGATACTTACGGGAACACCTACTGCTGGTATCCGCTTTCCTATCATGATCGGGATCCTTGCGCGCGCAACTATCGTCACGGCGATCATCGCGGAGAGTGGGCTGGTAATCGCAACTACCCTGGCCGCGATCACCGCAATTGGCATGGCGTCAGTACTATGCCCCGAAGAGATTGGGGCGACCCCAACCAACGGCCACGAGCACCCGACGGCACCATAGCCAGACGCGTACCCGGCGCGGAGCCTTCGCGCATACCGAGCGAGGACTTACCTCGGACAGCGCGAAAGGCGGGCCAGATTCGCGTCCCGCGAGTAGATTTCCCTGACCGTCCGACCGGTGCAGCTCAACGTACTCCTGGAGTTGCTCTGGATGATGAGCTGCGGCGTTCGCGCATCTTTCACGGCCGTGATCTCAGGGGTAACGATCCGGCCGGAGGTAATCCCGCCACTGGACGCGGCGACCAGTTGCCGAATGGGTCGAGGCCGAATCGTCCGGGGAGGGATCCAAATGATCGTGGCAACGGCCGGAACGCAGATCGAAATCAGAACACAGAGCCAACACCGCAACCCGAAGGAGGGGCGATACCAGGCGGCAATCGAAACGATCCTCGATCGCCGGGCGCAACCACGCCGCCTGCCGAACTGCCGGTGATTCCTACCGCCAGGCCGGCATTGCCGCAAACAAGTGAACCCTTCGTACGACCGCGCCAGCCAGATCCGGAAGAGCGCTCTAAAGGTCGGCGCGAACGCATTGAAAACAACACCCCAGCTGAACCGCGCAACGAACCTCGCACGGAACCTCGCCAGCCGCCCGTTGAACGCGAGCAACCAAAGACAGAACCTCGCTCAGAACCTAACATCGGCTTACCACGCGCCGAACCTAAGAATGAACAACCGCGTCCGGAACCACGCATGGAACCGAAGCCCGAACGTCAGCCTGAACAGCCACGTTCCGAACCTCGTGTCTCGCCGAAGATGGACCGACCAGCCGACGCACCAGTAGAGAGACGTTCGGAGTCCAGACCTGAGCCTAGATCGGAACCAAGATCGGAGCCTCGCTCGGAGCCGAGATCTGAGCCACGATCAGAACCGCGTTCATCATCGCCTCGTTCGGAACCCTCGCGTTCAGAGTCGCCGCGTTCAGAGTCCCCACGCTCAGAACCGTCGCGCTCAGAGCCATCTCGTTCAGAGTCGCCTCGTTCAGAGCCGTCTCGTTCAGAGCCGTCTCGTTCTTCGGAATCGCCTCGCTCGGAATCACCGAAGAAACCTGAGCAGCCCTGAACGATTCCCCCTCGGAAGGTGGCTCCGATTTACCAAGTCCACAAGAAACTCAAAGGGCCGCGTTGTCATATCTGTGACACGCGGCCCTGCGAGTTCTTTTTATTGACACTAGTCGTAGGAGTAACCGGCAAAAAATATCTCTGCTGGTTTGTCGTCGCGATAAGCGATGACGTAAACGCCCTGGCCTCTTTCCAACTCCTCGAAGAGATCGTCGTTAGCTTCAATCATTTCGCGCGTTGGTCTGTCAGTGCCGAAGAACTGGACCAGCCGGTGATTCGGAAACGGGGTCACCGCCGCATAGTCGGCAGTGGCGGAGATTCTCTCCATGTCGAGGATCGACCTGGTCCCATCTGCGTCAGCTGCTTCCATTGCCTGTTCGATTGAAGCGTGTTTGGCTCCCGGTGCGGGAGAGTTGGGCTCAACCGGAAACGGCGGGAACCACATCGCCGGATTATACCGGCCGGCCTTAAACTCACGCTGCCGTAATTCCTGCAACGCTTGATTGATGTCCTTTTGATAGTCGACGAAGTAGAACCAGGGATGACCACCCATCTGAGATCCTCCTCAAGTTCTATTGCGGCTCAATTTTCATCCGTGGGAGTTTGCGCACCTGGCCTTCAATCTCTGAGATCGTTTCGCCGATGACGCGCGCACCCATTCGTTTGTAGAACCCGGCGGCATTTGGATCCGCCGAGATCTCGATCTCATTGATATCTAACCTGCTCGCCTTGTCCATTGCATCAAGAAACAACTCTTTCCCGACACCAGTGCCGATGTGCGAGGGTAGCACCCACAGGTGTTCGAGTTCCGCTTTCTGCTCGGCGACACAAAGGGCGTAGAAGCCGAAGATCTCACCGTCCTGTTCGAAGACGTAGACGTGATTGTTAGTGATGAACTCGGGCGAGATGGTTAGATCGGATTTCCAGTGCTGGATCCAATTTTCCGGATAGCCCCAATATCTTTTTGCATCTACGGCAATCTTCGTCAACGTGGCGGCATCAACAGTGTTTGCTCGTCTAATCATAGATTGCTCCAGATTGAACGCGGGGAGACGAGTTATGGATGTTGCCAGCTTGAGCCGTCGCTGTATTCGACGCGCACAATAATAACAGCTTCGCCGAGATTGGTGCGTTCATTTTTGTTAAGAGCGTCAACGCTGATGGTGCGGGTCGGTGGCCTGCCAATAAAGAATTTGCACTCTTTGGTTTTTCCGGGTGAGATGTTTTCTACACTGCTGAATTGTCGCCGGCCCAGTTCGTTCTGGTTAACTGAGTCGTAGAAGACGTAATCCCAATCAATGAGTTTGATGGTCTTGGTGCTCGTATTCTGGAAGGATGCTTTGTAGACAAATCCGTAACGGGCTGGTGTGTTCTTGTGGATTTCCGAGATCAGTGCGTCATCACTGCGCGCATCGCGTTCAGCTTTATTAACCTCGGCACTGTTGCCGCCTTTCTTGGCGTCAGAGATGCGCTTCTCATTGCGCGCGCGCACACGCATCTCATCGAAGTTTTCAATTGGGCCACTGAACGGATCACGTTCCCAGTCGACTCGTTCCTTACTCCAACTGAATTTTAGTACCGAGATTTCGGGGGTTTCGGCGGGAGAAACTGACTGGGCGTTGACGGTGGTCGGTAATAGGAAAAGAGTGACTAACAGCAAGTACTTCATCGCTCACGTTCCTCCTGTCTGGGTTGCAGGATAGTACCACTAGCCACGTAGTTGAAATTACATAAAGTGCGTAATGTTCATTGGTTGAGTCGGCAAGTCAAGTATCCTGGCCAACTGCGGAACTCTTGAAGTGGAGTGGGGGCTGAAGCGAGCTTCAGCCCCCACTTGGAAGTATGCAAACGCCTCGTAGCTTAGACGTCGTAAGCGCGGCGAATGTTCCCAAACTTCTCACATCCGCCGCACAAAAGTTTAGAACACATAACGAATGGCCACGATAACCCGCCGGTTACCACCATTGGTGCCCCATTGGTTGAGAAAGCCGGCGTTAGTGACAGTTGCCTGGGGAATTCCGAAGTCACGTGTATTCGTCGCGTCATAAAAGTCTGCGCGGAGTTGCAGCTTCTGATTCTCGCCGATACGCGTGTTCTTCAGAATGCCAAAGTCGACGTTGTTGATACCGTCGGCGCGCAGGATATTACGACCAGCGCTACCGACGCGTTGACCCGGTCGGAGTGTTTGGAAGAGCGCGTTGCCATTCGCATTGACCACCCCTCGCAAACGAAACAGCTCCTCCACCGACATGCTCGAAAGTTGTTCCGGAGAAAGCACATTTGGCCGGATTGCATTACCGACCAGCGTGTCGATGCCACTCAAAGCTCCGGTGGGATCCGAACCATTCAGCGGTGTAAACGGAGCGCCACTCTGCAAGGAAAACGCGGAGTTGATTTGCCAACCACCGAGTACGTGGCCCATCAACCCTTTTTGATCCTGATACCACGGCAACTCGTAGACGAAATTGCCTGCGAGCCGGTGCGGTCGATCAAAAGTTGAGCGGGCCCGATCAGCACTCCGATTGAATGAGTCTTGCACGATGGCGATCTCACCCGGAGAGGGGTTAAAGATCTCCGATGCTTCGTCTATGAAGGAACTCCAGGTGTAGTGAACACCGGCACTGAATCCGCGAGTCAGCCGCTTCTCCATGCTGACCTGCATCGAGTGGTAGATCGAGGAAGCCGCGTTGGCGCGCAACCTGATCGTTGCTATCGAGGGATTAACCCGGCAACTGTCAGTGCTGGAGGCCACGCAGCCAACCGCATTCAGCCTGCGAGGATTGCCATCGATGGTTTCGAAGAGGCCGGTGCCTTTCGAACCTACGTAGCCCACCCGCAGCACGGTATCTCGTGACAACTCACGCTGCACCTCAAAACTAAATGAATCGTAATAGGGTGCGTGGAAGTCGTCTGATACGACTGTGCGGGCAAAGGTCGACGGATCGATGGAAGGGTTAGCCAGGTTAACAAATGCATTTGGCGTCCCCGCAGCCGCCGTTGTTTCACCCGGCAGAGTGATGGAAGCGGTCGGGAAAGTAGCCGCCGCTACAAACGGAAACGAACTCCAGATGTTCAGAGCGATGTTGGTAAACGTGTAGTCGTGGGTGCGTGAGTATCCACCACGCAACACCAGCCGATCACCGCCCGTAATCCAACCGATCGGTCCGTCAGTGCGAGTGCGCAGGTTCCAATTGAAGCCGATGCGTGGCTCAAAGTTTTTCTTGTCGCGAGAAGGAATCGGACTAACGATAAAACGCGGGTCACCGCCGGCGGCCGCCACTACTGGCTGATTGAAGTCCACCAGATCCGCAATCGGCTGTCCGGGTAATTCATAACGCAGACCATAGCTCAACGTGAAGTTTGGCCTGATTTTCCATTCATCCTGGGCATAGAAAAAGAAGTCGTACCAGTCGAGCGTGAGAATGCGGTCGACACCGGGCAGGTCCTTGTTGATGGTGGCAATCTGCGCGACGTCGCTAACCAGGCGATTGAGAGTCGTATAGACCAGGCGGCCGCGCGTCGTTGGTTTGAAGAGCTGGGTCAAGTGACTGCGATGAATATCGGCGCCAAACTTGAAACCGTGATTCCCAACTGTGTGCGACAGATTGTCTTGATACTGCCAGGTGTTCCTGATCGAAAACTGCGGCAGGTTGACGCCCAATCCGATGGCAGTGCGGCTGGCTGCGGCATTGAATCCCTGCAATCCGAGTTGATTCACCTCGATTGACGGAATGGTCTCGGACGCGGGGTTGTTCGACGTCGTAGCTGAGGCGTTGCGCAGAAAAGCGAAGCGAGCCTCGTTTACCCAGGTAGGCCCAAATACGCTCGCCAGCGTCAGGTTAAAGCCTTGTGTACGAGCGATATTGTTCTGTGTATTTCCTGGTGGGCTGGCTTGTCCGGTTCCGATTGTGTCGGAGTCCTGGTAGATGTAGCGTCCATAGAGCTGATGATTTTCGTTGAAGTTGTAGTCGACCCTCATCGAACTCTGCCAATCATTGAAGACGAAATTGGTGGTGCCGGTGAGCGACCCAACGGGTACCAGGAATGTCTGCGGACCGATATTGAAAGTGACAGACTGGCCGCTGGGCGTCTGCGCTGCGGGCAAGAAATTCAAGAGCGCTTGCACTTGCGGCCGGTTGCCGGCTTGTGCCTGTAACACCTGACGTCCGGCTTCGGTTGGGACACCAACGATCGTTACGCCCGATCCGAGTTGGCGGTCCCACCAGCGCTGTACAGAGCCAAAGAAAAACATCTTGTTCTTCAGTACTGGTCCACCGATAGTGCCTCCGAGCTGATTCTCAATGCGGAACGGCGCATGTTGTTTAGCGGGGTCGACCGCATTGGGATTACATGAGCCGGCGTTCTTATCGAGATTGCTGCAGGCGTTCAAAGCGTTGTCGTTATGGAACCAGAAGCCTGAGCCGTGAAATGCATTACCGCCGCGTTTGGTGATGGCATTAAAAACAGAGCTTGAGTTGCGTCCAAACTCAGCGGTGAACTGGTTAGTCACGAGGCGCACTTCCTGAATCACATCCGGATTGTTCAGCGGAATCGCTGCCCCAGCGACACCGAAATCATTGTTGTCTTGTCCGTCAATCATGAAATTGTTTGAGCGGACCCGACCACCGTTGGCTGAGTAGTTGATTCCGGCTGCGAATCCCACTTGATTGGGGCCCAGCTGACTAACTCCTGCCGCCGATAGGGCCACGTTGTAAACGTTGCGGTTAGTCGCCAGGGGCAGTTCTGACAAGCGTCTTTCATCGAAGCGAGTGCCTACTTCTGCCGTGGTTGTGTTGAGCATTGAGGCGTTCTCAACCACATTCACAACCTCCGAGACCCCTCCCGTTTTCATAATCACATCAACGGTCGCAGGCTGATTGAGCACCAGCGTGATGCCTGTTTGGACATACCTGGAAAAGCCTTGGGCTTCGACGCTGACTTCATAGTCCCCCACAGACATGTTGACGAAGCGATAACGACCTTCGCTATTAGTCTGCGTGGTACGCGTGTCGTTGGTTTGAACGTTGCGGACTGTGATGGTCGCTCCCGTGATCACAGCTTGTTTCTCGTCTCTTACCTCGCCGGCAATTGACCCGGTTGTTTGTCCCATAACCGGAACCCAAAGGCAGCAGAGTAGAGTTACGAGTAAGAGGATTAGTCTCCTTGCGTTCATCTTCAGTTTGTCTCCTTTCGAACGGGATGAGGTAACTCTTACAGGGCTCAGGGCAAGATTTTGCGAGCCCGAAATGTTTTAAAATCGGGTAAGGTGGACTAGTTCCGAAGATGCAAGCAATATTCCAACAATTCGGAGTGAGGAATCGCAACCAACTAAACGTTAGGTAGGATGAGGTTAGGGCCAGATCCAAATTCAACGGATGAGGCGAGGCGGTAGAGTAGCATCGTCCATCTACTCCAATTTCATGGATTGATCCATTCTGGTGAACAAGCTGCACCAGATCACCTCCGAAATATCATGTCGACTGACCAAAGATTCGAATCGATAGTCTTCGTAGAGCGTGACACTTTCAACATAGATTTCCCGCGCCCGGCGTTTCCTCACCAATGGCTGGAGTACGAGGAAACTGCGCCCAATGAAATAGTTGCGCGGCTTCGCGAGGCGACAATTGTGATCTGCAATAAGTTGCAGTTGCGTGAAGGAACGCTGAGTCAACTGCCAAGGCTCAAGTTGATCGCAGTTGCTGCAACCGGCGTTGACAATATTGACCTTGCATTTTGCCGGGCACGAAAAATTGCAGTGTGCAATACGCGTGGTTACGCCAGCACCTCGCTGCCGGAGCATGCCTTAATGTTGATGCTGGCGTTGCGGCGAAACTTGTTCGCCTATCAGCGCGATGTGCGCGCCGGTCGTTGGGCGCAAGCAAAGAAGTTCTGCCTGCTCGATTACCCTATCGGTGACCTGAAAGGCGCAACGCTGGGAATAGTTGGTTATGGAAAGTTGGGGCAGGCGCTGGCGACGCTAGCGACCGCAGTCGGCATGGAGGTATTGATTGCCGAGCACAAGCATGCGGCAGTCACTCGCCCTGGGCGTATTTCCTTTGCAGAGATACTCGGTCGCAGCGATGTAATTTCGCTTCACTGCCCGCTAACAGAAGCCACCAGGAACTTGATTGGCGCTGCCGAACTCGAGCAATTGAAACCGGGTGCAATCCTGATCAATACCGCGCGCGGCGGACTAGTGGATGAGGTAGCGCTGCTGTCGGCGTTGCGGGAGGGACGAATCGGCGGCGCGGGCATCGACGTCCTCAGGTCTGAACCTCCTCGCGACGGCAATGTCCTTATCGAAGTCGAGCTGCCCAACTTGATTGTCACGCCACACACTGCCTGGGCCAGCCGAGAAGCCATGCAAGCTCTGGCCGCGCAGGTAATTGAAAATCTGGAGGCTTTCGTGAGAGGCGAGCCGCGGAATCTAGTGGTGTGAACCTTAATTAGCGACTTAGTTTTGGTCTTTCCCTGATGGCCAGGAAAGACCTGCGTCATGCGAAGGCCTTGAACTTATGAGGCGGCCGCTTCGCCAGCCACTTCATCGTGATGCTCGGTGGTGTAAAGGCGAAGAATGTCTTGTCCCTGTCGTGAACGCGGATCGATGGTGCGCAGGTGCTTCCGTCCCTGCATCTCCCAAATGGCGGTGACGACGCCATCTTTTTCGACTGCGTGATAGGTGATCTCTTCGGTGCTCGCTTCAGGTTTCGTTTCCGCTGTTTGCGCCGCGGCGCTTTCGGTTACTGCTGTTTCATTCTCAGGCATAGAGACTCAAAAACTCTCCTCTTAAATATCGTGATTTGGTTTGTTGGATTAGGCCGAGATTGTGTCACACGCTCCCAGCGGTGTCCAGCCAACCTCGGACTTTGAGCTTGGTGCTTGTACTTTGTCATTGGCAAAACGCGAAACAAGAACAAAGCACAAAGGGCCAAGTACAGAACGCCAACAGACAAAAGCCTCACCCTCTCATGCGGAGCGCCAGTTCCACCGCCCTTCGCGGCGCGACGACTCCCCAGCCTTGTCGTTCCACTTCCACTCCTGCAACTCTCTCTGCTGTATCAATCAGAATCCGCTTCACCTGTGGCGGCGTCAGACGTGGGTTTGCCTCCAACATACAGGCAACAGTTGAAGCCACAATTGGCGACGCGAACGAGGTGCCATCAACAAACTTGTAGTCCTGATTGATTACGTTTCCTTCCTGGAGTTTGATGGTGATTAACTGGCGTAACAGCGGCGCTGTTAGATCTTTGGCTTCGTCCAGATCCTTGTCTATCCCCGCATGCTCCAGAATGATGCTGCGGAGCTCGCTGTCCGTCGCGGCGTCGAGAGTTGCGTAAAGCCCCGCCTCAACTGCGGTGGGAGTGTGGGGAAGAATTGGCGCAGCTACCCAGATGCCCGGTGCAATCAACTCTGGCTTTTGTAGCCCGTCGATCGTTGGTCCGTACGAGGAGCGATACATTCCCCGGCGTGCTCGATCGAGTGAGTTTTGATCGTCCAGCCCGCCCACTGAGATCGCAGCCGGTGAACTGGCGGGCGGTAACACTGGATGCCCGGGCGCGAGCCCGGCATTGCCCACCGCGCACACTACCGTTAGTCCTCCGCGCACAGCCTCTTCAACAAGCTGACACAACCTATTGCTCAAATAACTTTGTTCGAAATCTCCGCCAGCGGAAATGTTGACCACGCGAATCTGGTAGCGATCCTTATGTTCCACCACCCAACGCAGGCCGGTTTCGATGTTGCTTTCGGGAATGCGACCAGTCCGACCAATCTTCACCAGCACCAGGTTGGCTTCCGAGGCGAGCCCGCGATAAAGCCCATCTGAAAGATGCCCGTTACCGGCAGCGACCACTGAGGTCATCATCCCGTGCCAGCTCGCGACATCGGGATTCTCAAGCGACGTTGAATCATCTGGCGCCGCGAAAATACTGTGATAGGCGACGATGCGATTGAACGGTTGAGTCAGGTCCGGGTGAGCGTAGAAACCGGAATCAAGAAAAGCAACAGTCACCCCGCGTCCTTTGAAGCGATCGTCGGCATCCAGCCGCAGCGGAGTGGGTAATGCTTGATCGAGTTGAAGAGAGTTCGTAGCGGAATCGGCTGCGACAGCTGGTGTGGTATCGGTTGAACTCGTCATATCAGAGACTGTGGACAAGATGATCTAATTTACTGACTGCTGTCAAACTCTATTGAGTAGTGCAGAGATGAATCTAAGTCTCGCCAATGATACAATCGCGCGCATGGACATTTTTTTCCCCTTGGCGATGTTAGGCGTTGGCCTGATCATTGGTGGACTCTTTATTTGGCTCACAACTCGCACGAAACTAAAATACGAATACGAACGCGCTCGCGCTGAAGTCGATGCTGAACAAGCAACACTGGCCGAGCGACTTGCCGGTAGAGAACAGCAACTGCTCGAACTACGCGACGCGCTGGAACAAAAATCAGCGGAAAGTTATGACCTGAGAAGGGAAACTGCGCAGACGCTGGCTAATCTGTCAGCCGCGCAAACTCGGCTGGAGCAAGAACGTAAGGCTAACCAGGAAAAACTAGCACTCCTCGACGCCGCCCAGCTAAAACTTGGCGATGCCTTCAAAGCCCTCTCCGCGGACGCACTGCGCAGTAACAATCAATCCTTTATTGAACTGGCAAAAGCGAGCTTGGAAAAATTCCAGGAGACTGCCAAAGGCGATCTGGAGTTGCGGCACCAGGCAATCGACCAGCTGGTACAACCGCTGAAGGAGTCGCTCGATAAAGTCGATGGCAAGATCGGCGAGTTGGAGAAGAATCGCGCGGGAGCCTATGCCGAACTGCGCGAGCAAGTAAAAAACCTGGCCACTTCGCAGTCGCAGTTACAGGCGGAAACTGGGAATCTCGTGAAGGCTTTGCGAGTGCCACACGTACGCGGTCGGTGGGGAGAAATCCAGTTGCGACGCGTGGTTGAACTGGCCGGTATGCTGCAGTACTGCGACTTCACTGAACAGGAGACTGTGACCGGCGAGGAGGGACGCATTCGCCCTGACGTTATTGTTCGCTTGCCGGGGAATCGCACCATTGTCGTAGATTCCAAAGTGCCCTTTGACGCTTTCTACGAATCAATTTCCACCAATGACGAGGAAGTTCGCGCTGCCAGGTTGAGAGATCACGCGCGCCTTGTCAGAACTCACATTCAAACCCTTAGTCGCAAGTCTTACTGGGAGACGGTGCAGCCGACGCCGGAATTTGTCCTCTTGTTTCTCCCCGGGGAAACGTTCTATAGCGCGGCCCTGGAAAATGATCCCAAGCTGATCGAAGACGGCGTCAGTCAGGGAGTTATCATTGCGACACCCACTACCCTAATCGCTTTGCTGAAGGCGGTGTCTTACGGTTGGCGCCAGGAACAGATGGCCGCGAATGCCCAGGAAGTCAGTAAACTTGGCAAGGATTTGTACGACCGCCTGCGTACCTTTACCAATCACTTCGCTGAGATCGGCAAGGGACTAGACAAGGCTCTTGAATCCTATAACCGTGGCGTTGGTTCGTTGGAGGCTCGCGTACTGGTGACAGCGAGGAGACTCAAAGAGACCGGGGCCATCGCCGGCGAAGAGATCGAAAGTATTGAACCGGTTGACAAGTCGACGCGCGCCTTAGCCTTGGACGAGGGTGGTCTTTTTCCTGACCTGGTAGCCGGTGAGGTCGAAGAAGAGGATATTGAAGAGTCGCTGCCACTGCTGAAGACCGCAAGTTCAGTCGAAGGCTAATCCACAGATTACGCCGATTACGCAGAGAGTGATTAATCAGTTTACTTGAGCGATCAGTGCCACCAAATCAGAAGGTTTGTCGGATTCAACCCTAGCTAAGCTAAGAATTTCTTTGTAGCGAAGAGAATTGAAGAGGAAAGTGTTCCCCATCGTTAAAACCTTCTGCGTAATCTGCGGATCCGATCGGCAATGAATAAGATCTGGCTAGGTCCTCTACTTGGCAATAATCGCGCTCGCCTCATTGAACGTTGTGCTCAACTAGTTGCTGACAACCAAAGCGACTCCTTTCTCTACCTGGCCGCTTCGCAACCACTGCTAGATCTCGTCACTCAAGGCATACTCGATGCTAGTACGCGGCATGGAGTCTGGGGCGAACTGCCCGTTTATTTGTTTCGCGGTTTCGTCAGAAGGGTTCTTTCCACTGCAATTGTTGACGACGGCCGCGGACTGCCGCCACGGGTGCCGATCGACCGGGAAGAGTTGCCGCTAAAGCGCAGTTTGATTGCCCAGATACTCGCACGCTTGCTGGCTGCCGGTAGCTTGAAAGCCATCGCGCCACTTGCCGGTCGCGAAGGTTGTGTCAATACGATTGCCACTCTGTTGGGTGAACTCCAACGCGCCGCCAAAACACCGGCCGAAGTTGCAGAGATCATTGCGGCTCGTACCCAGGACCTGTCTCCTCAGGCCTTACCAGAAAGAACCGCTTCGCAAATCGACTTCGATAATGAAGTTGCACTCATCTACTCGATCTACACTGATCTCCTCAACACCAACCAACTGACCGAGGATGACGCAGATCAACTTCGCGCCTTTGCAATTCTCCGCACTCCAAAGAACCCGATTGCGGGAGCCGGCGCCACAGTTCCGTGGTTAGACAAGGTCCAGCTGTTGGTCCTCGACGGCTTTTTCGACTTCACGCCGGTGCAAGGTGAGATGTTGCGCCAACTTATTCCTCGCGTATCGGAGACACTCGTTAATCTGAATCATGACGATCGTAACCCGGAGATTTTCGCTCCCTTCCAAGAGACAGTTGGCCAGCTAAGCGCCATTTCCAACTTCGCACTCGAACAAGCGAGTGACCAGGTTCTGACCAAGGGGGCGCTTTCATCCCTGCGCAAAAATCTTTTCAATCCGACGCTAGCACCTGCCGAATCAGAGCCAGCGCCTGATCAGAGACAGAGCGAAATTCGTTACCTGGAATGTGGTGATCGCGACACCGAAATCCGCACCATCGCCCGTGAAATCAAACGTCTGGTGCTAACTGAAAACTACAAGCTGGCCGACGTCGCTTTGATAGTCAGGCAACGTACTTCGTATGCGCCGACAATTTCTCGGGTCATGCGTGAAGAATCATTGGCCTGCAATCTTGAGTTGCGGGTCGAGGCCATCGATGTTCCGGCCGTTCGCGCCGTGCTCAAGTTGTTGGCCCTGCTGGAAGAGTTAGATTCGGGTGAAACGCAATTTCCCCGTATCTCGGAACTAGCGGATCTGATCAAATCCGAATACTTCCGGCTCGGCGATGACGAACTCGCTACGCTCACCACCAGGTTCGACGAAACCTACCTGGAGTTGCTCAGCGACAGCGGTCAATCGATCGAGCGCCAAGCGCTTGAGAAAGTGAAACGCTCCTTTCGCATTGGGTTCTGGGACGCCGATGCCCTCGAAAACGCGTTTGCGTACGTTGGCAGTGAACTTCCCGTCAACGGCTGGTTAGCTCGAGCGCACAAGCTTATTGCAGAACTTCCTGGCGCCACTGCTACTAAGGAATTATTGAACATCGATGCCGGTGCCCAGGACCGCGATGCGGATATTAGTGACCAGGTAGAGAATGCCGAAACCGCCAAACTTGAAGACAAGGACGTGGAGAAGAAGCGGCGACCATCGCGCGACATTCACCCGGCAACGCTTGCTTGGACCACACTGGTGACGCAGCGTTTCGCCGAACTAATCCAGGCGGTACCTCGCCAGGGTCAGCCGGTCGATCTGCGTCTCGCAGTGATGCAACTACTCGACCGGTTCAACTTTCGCGAGCAGATTGCCAGGCCGACCCGGACTGTCACTGACGACCAGGAACTCCCCCAGGTGCTGCTCAATTTCAATGCCCTCGAATCTCTGCGGCGAGCACTAGTCACGGCCATAAAGAGCATTGAGATCGCCGCTCGCGGGGTGGGCCATATCGCTGCCGCAGATCCGGTTACGACTCACCTGACTACATTCATAGAAGAGGTGCGACGGTCGCTGAGTTCCCAGTCTCAAGTGCTGCACGCCGCCGACCGAGGTGGCTTGCGCGTGCTCGAGGCGACCGATGTTCGCGGCTTGCGTTTCCGAGCCCTGTTTATCGCCGGTTTAGTAGAGGGCGGATTTCCTTTGCGCGCAGCCCGCGACTGGATCTACCCGCACGAAGAGCGCGATCGGTTAAAACAGTATGGCTTGATCCTTGAAGACATCTCGCCGGCGACGTTGTTGAAGGAGGAGCACTACTTCTACCAGGCAGCCTGTCGCGCGACGGAACGACTCTATCTAACTCGCCCGCTGATGTTGGAGGACGACTCCGAAACCGTGGCTTCTTATTACGTTGATGAGTTGAAACGCGCCGTAGCTCCACTTGAGCTGGAGACGGAGATCGTGCGCCGCGACTATGACGGTAAAGACATTGCGCAGGCGTCGAACACCGGCGAGCTGAAGGTAGCATTGGTGCGGCAACAGGAGCGCCATCATCATCGCGGTCAGGGTCAGAACCTACACTCGCAACCAAGAATCAAGCGTCTATTAACCCTTGCGCGCAACGATGGCTTGCTGAGTAATGCGGCGTTACGGCGCATTGAGATTGAGCGCGAGCGTGCCGGCCTCTTCTTTGGGCCCTATGATGGAGCGATAACTGACCCGCACTTGCTGAATCTGCTGCAGCAGCGATTCGGCGCAGATTACGTTCACAGCGCCAGCGGACTGAGTGTGTTTGGCAACTGTGCCTATCGCTTTTTTGCCCAGCGGGTGTTGAAGCTCGAACCGCGCGGCGAGGCGGCGCTCGATTTACAAGCAATTGATGCCGGCAAACTCTTGCATGACATCCTCCGGCGCTTCTTCGAGCGTCACCGGCGGCAATCGCTAAATGACCTCGACCGCGATCAATTGCTGCATGAGCTTACGAGTATTGCCGACCGGGTGTTTGATGAGCACGAACGCGTCGTGCCGCCGCTCAATCGACAGATCTGGAAGATTGATCGGGAGATTCGCAAGATTCTGCTCGAGCAGGTGCTGCTCTACGAGTTGGGTATCCAACGTGAAGCAGCAAGTAAGAAAGTGCTGCCGGCATATTTTGAAGTTGCGTTCGGCGGCACGAGATTCTCCGCCAGGGATCCCGACTCGACGGACCAGCCACTCGAAATCACGCGCCCGACATTCGTTGGTGAGGAAGCCCTGAAGATAAGCGGCCAGATCGATCGCGTTGACCTGGCGCGAGACGAAACTCTGGTCGCCTATGACTACAAACTTTCCACGGGTTCCAGTAAAGAGGACATCAGATCGGGACGAAGTTTACAGATACCGATCTATCTCGAGGCCCTGGAGAAGTTGATCTTGCCCGGTCGTGAGATCGCGGGTGGCGGCTATTACATCATTCGCGGTGGTAGTGACCGTCGCAACAAGGGGCTCCATCGGGCCAGTAAGATTGACTACTACAACATCAATAGTCGCACGCTCGCCGTGATGGACGATGAGGAGTGGCAACAGATTCGTCGCGGCGTGATTGAGAAGATTTGGGAGTTCCTGGATCAAATGCGCGCCGGGAGGTTCGTCGTCAATCCGGCGGAGCGACTGAAGACCTGTCGCTTTTGTGACTTCGGCGCTGTCTGTCGTTACGACCGTGACCGTATTGAAAGGAAGACAAGGTCATCCACAGATTA
>DATFRK010000915.1:0-14001 GCA_035263325.1 Pyrinomonadaceae bacterium
GCTAATATCGGCGACAAAGCGGTAACCTCGTCTGGGTACTGTCTCGATAAATTGTGGACCGCTGGGATTCTCTCCCAAAGCCTTTCTCAGTAGCGAAACGTTCTGTGTCAGATTGCCCTCTTCCACAAAAGTACTCGGCCACACTCGCTTCATCAGATCGTCTTTCTCAACAATCCGACCGCGGTTTTCTACCAGCGCCAGCAAGATGTCGAAAACTTTTGGGGTTAAGGGAACAGGTTCACCCTCTCGCAGCAGCACCCGCTCCGCTGTTTTCAAGCGAAAGCGTCCAAAGGCGTAGAAATGGCTCTCTTGTTCAACCATAAGTGGCTTTGAGAAGTATCTTTGAGGGTTTTTTGAGCCGTTTCTGAGGACGCTGGCCACACTTCATCGCTAGGATGAGCCGTCCGATCCCCACTGGGTCCAAAAACAATGCATAACTCGTATTCGGGGCTTGATTGTAATCGAAGCACGATACGCGAGCAACGGGGTTAGCAGTTAGGTCCGTTGGAGTTTGAAAACCTTTGACAGGGTTGCAAGCCACGAGCGATGGGGCTCAATGCTCAAGGAGTACGGACCATCGCTCAGGGTTTTGAATCTGGTTCCGCAAGGTCGAAAGACGAACAGGATCTCCCCATGATGGAAGAGAAAAAAATTCCGGAGTACATCGAGGCTTCACTCTTTTGTGCCCTGAGCGCGCTCGCAGCCCTATTGGGTTTTCTGCTGGTGTGTCTCATTTGTGTCTTGATCGGGGTGAAAACGGTCTGAGCGACCGATCAACCACCATGCGCTCAGAGCGCCACCCAGGGCCAGGGCCGACGATGTCAGCATAATCAGGCGAAAGCCACTCACAAACGACCCGTGCACCGAGTCCTCCAACTGACGCCGGGTTACCTCATCAATATTCCCCGGTAACTCCAAACCAGCCAACCTCACCCGCTGCTCAGAAACTGAGCGGCGGACCTCATCTGTAGTCTCGATCTCAGTTAACCTGATAGCAAGCGAGCGACTGAAAGTGTGCAGCATAACCACTCCAAAAATAGCGATCGCCAGCAGGCCAGCCGCGCGCGACACGGCATTGTTAATACCCGACGCAACCCCAGCCTGGTCAGGCTGCACGGCACTCATAACGGTTGTTGTCAATGGCGCCACACTGATCGCCATCCCCAGGGCGAGTACAACTACTGCCGGAAAGAAACTTGTCCAGTAGTTTTGGCTTACTCCCGGGAGCGCGAAGAGGGCAAAGCCAACGGCTGCGATCGTGGGCCCAGTCATCAGGGGCAGGCGTGCCCCAACTCGGTCTTTCAAACCTCCCGACCAACGCGACAAGCTAAACATGATCGCAATGAGCGGCAGTATGGCAGCGCCGGCCGCTGTGGCCGAGTAGCCCTGCACCTGGATGAGGTTGAGAGCAAAGAAAAAGAAGGTGTTGCCCAGGGCCGCGTAGAGAAGCAAGGTCAACAGATTGGCGCCAGCGAAGTCGCGTGAACGGAAAAGTGACAGCGGTACCATCGGATTCCTGCTGCGAGCTTCTTGCAGCACAAACAACAGCAGAGCCAACACTCCAACAACCAGAGACACAATTACCAAAGGACCAGTGAAGCCGATCCGAGCAGATTCGATGAGACCAAACACCAGCCCGGCTAACCCGATCGTTGCCAGGGTAGCGCCAGGCCAATCGAGAGAACCGGTCTGTGTCTCTTCACGACTCTCGGGCACCTGCCAGAGCGAAACCAGAACCACCGCCAGGGCAAGAGGAAGGTTCAAGAAAAAGACTGCGCGCCAGGACACGTTCTGGACCAACCAGCCACCGAGCACTGGTCCAATCGCGGTAGTGATCGCCGAAAACCCGGACCACGTTCCGATTGCCTTGCCACGCTGATCAGGTGCGAATGAGTTACTGATGATCGCGAGACTACCGGGCACCAACATTGCACCGCCAATTCCCTGCACTGCGCGTGCAATGATCAGTTGGTCGATGTTTGTGGCGAGGCCGCACAGCACCGAGGCAAGGGCAAATACCACTACGCCAATGAGGAATATGAGGCGGCGTCCGTAGCGATCTCCCAGGGAACCACCGACTAATAGCAAGGCGGAAAGAAACAGTGAGTACGCCTCAACGACCCACTGCACACCGATGACAGTGGCGTTGAGACTTTGTTGCAGAAAGGGGAGAGCAACATTGACGACGGTGCCGTCGATGAACGCCATACTGGACGCGAGGATAGTGGCGACGAGGACCCAACGTCCTTGTGTCTTCTGGCAACCCTCACTCGCCTTACCCGATTGGATGACGCCTTTAGCGCAGGGATCGACAAGTATGCCGGCCATTACCGGATTTTACGAAATAAACGAGATCACAAAAAGATACCACCGACTTTAGTCGGGGGAGCTTCAATTTCAGCCTAGACCAGCAAACCACCAGAGGTTGAAATTGAAAGTCCCCAGGCTGAAGCCTGGGTATCTACGGAATTTCTGGGAGGCGTTCCTGGTTAGGTTGAATTTGAAACTCTCCAGGCTCAAGCCTGGGGTATCTTGAGATGTTTACGCGAATGGCTCGTCGATCGATTCACTCTGTTTGCTGAAAAACTTCGGACCATCTTCAGTGATGTAGAGGCAGTCTTCCAGGCGAATACCAAACTCGCCATAGATCACCACCGTTGGTTCATCACTGAAACACATGCCGGGTTGAATCTTTGTCTTGTTGCCACGCACAAAATTGGTCCACTCGTGCCCATCAAGACCAATCCCGTGCCCGGTGCGGTGCGGCAAGCCTGGTACTTTGTAGTCTGGTCCGAAGCCGGCATCGACGATCACTTTTCGCGCCGCTGCATCGACGACCTCACAAGGCGCCCCCACTTTCGCAGCCGCGAACGCAGCATCCTGCGATTTGCGCTCAAGATTCCAAATGTCGCGCTGTCGTTGCGTCGGCTTACCAAAGATAAACGTGCGCGTGATATCCGATTGGTAACCTTCGACACTACAACCGCCATCCATTAAGACCACATCACCCTCTTTCAGTTTCTGCGGCGTGCTACTGCCGTGAGGAAATGCTGTGTACTTGCCAAAGCTCACGAAAATTCCACCGGATGAACCCAGTGCCCGGAAAGCCGCGGCACAGTTGCCGGCAAATTCTCCTTGCGTCATGCCTTCGGTCATGCTGTCGCGTGTTGCCTTATAAGCGACGACCGTTATGTCGTTCGCGAGTTGCATGAGCGCCAGTTCGGCCGGCGACTTGATCATGCGACAGCCTGCCGTAACCGGGGTGGCACTGACGAACTTGAGTGCCGGGGCAGCCAGGCGAATACCATCGTAAAGAAAAAAGCGGACTCGCTCTTCAATCCCGACTGTTCCGGTGCGCACGCCCCGATCATGCAAGATCTCGGCGACTCTTTGATAGGGACTCTCATCTTCTTCCCAGGTGCGAACGTCAGTACCCATGGTGATCAACTCACGCGCTCGTTCTTCCTCAAACTTTGGGCACACCCAAGCAATCTCCCCTTTGGCGGGAATGACCATCGCAAACATTCGCTCGCTGGTACCCCAACGCATGCCGGTGTAATAGAGCATGCTCGACCCGGGTTCGATATACATTGCGTCAATGTCGTTCTCTTTCATGTGACGACGGGCTTTTTCGATACGTTCTTGTCTCTCACTGAGAGTGATAGGCACCACGCCATCGGTCATGCGGCGCAGTTTGCGAATTGCTTCGGGCGTCGCGCTTTGTTGTAGCGGCGCCGCTTCAGCGTTGATTATGGAGTTGCCCAATAGGGTCGCGCCGGCGATGCCGACGGACGCGCGGAGAAAGTCTCTACGATCTGTACACATTGGCGGTCCTTTAGGATTGGTATTTGGGGCTTAGTACTCGTACTTCGTACTTGGCGCTTTGTACTTCGTGCTTCGTACTTGGTGCTTAGTGCTTGGTGCCTTATTGCTGGTGTTTTGTACCTGTGCGGCCACAATTGAAAGCGGCCAAAAACAAAGAACAAAGCGCCAAGTACAAGGATTCCCCTGAAAAGTTCTGCGCGAATTTACACGACCCTCGCCAACGCAGACAAGCTAGAAAGAACCCGACGGCGTAAAACAACGAAAAGGATGCCACGGCCTTGCGCCGTGGTAGATCACGTTGACTGCTATGAGTTCCGCTCCGAAACTTTAGGATGCCATGGCCTTGCGCCATGGAGATTCACGCTGGGCTAATGCGTACTTTGTGACTATCAATCATCAGCGTGACGCTCCACGGCGCAAGGCCGTGGCATCTCACTCAGTTTCCGGCTCGATTTGTAGTGTCGAGCGCGACGCTTCACGCGAGTTGTGGTATCAATTTCGTTTACTCACAGAATCTCGGCTCGCTACAGTTCTTTATTATTGACGGCGTACAAACTGTATTGTAGAAATGCGTTTCTCTTATCCAGGAGCACCTATTGAAACGATCCCCATACCTTGCTCGTCACCTTGTCGCTACCATCCTGCTAGGCTTGCTCCTTTGCAACAACGCAAGTTCCCAATCAGCACTCCGCTGGGGAGCCGATCCCAGCGGCGGCGCGCCCTATGTCTTCACCGACCCCGCTAACCCGGACCAGTACATCGGGTATGAAAAGGAGATGGTTGAAGCGCTGGCCAAGGCAATGGGCCGCAAAGCTGAGTTCGTACCTAGCGATTGGGAAACTTTAATGTCGGCGCTGCAACGAGGCTCGTTCGACGTTATCGTCAACGGCTTTGAACCAACCACTGACCGAGCGCTACAAGTAAGTTTCAGCAAACCTTATTACATCTTTCAACTGCAACTCACAGTTCGTCGCGACGATACTCGCATTAACTCGCTGGCCGATTGCCAGAACCGCGTGGTGGGCACACTCGGGAATACCGCTGCCTCACGCTACTTACAACAACAAGGGATTCCCTTTCGCACTTACGCCGACCCGATTGGCGCCTATCAAGACGTGGAATTGAAACGTCTGGACGCTGCCCTGATGGATGTGCCGGCGGAAGCTTTCTACGCCCACAACAACCCCAAGTTAAGGCCCGCCGGTGAGCCCTTCCTTAACGGCCTGTACGTAGTCGGCTTGCGCAAAGGTGACGATGCGTTGAAAGCGCAGATTGATGCAGCGATCGATCAGATCATTGTTGATGGCACACTGGAGCGTATTCTCAAAAAGTGGAACCTCTGGAACAACGCCCAGGTTGAATTTCAGAATACGATTCGGTCGGGCACAAAAGGTGAGATCACGGGATACGTGATGACCAACTCGGCATTCAACTGGCGTGAAGCTTTGTGGCGTTTAACGCGTGCAGCCATGGTCACGGTTCTACTGGCCTTCGGCGCGATGATCATTGCCGTCGTACTGGGCATGCCCTTGGCGATAGGTCAATCGATGGGTCCGTCATGGCTAAGAGGGTTGTGCACTACCTATGTTGAATTCTTTCGCGGTACCCCGGTGCTGGTCCAACTACTGTTTCTCTACTTCGGTTTGCCCGCAGTCGGACTAACCATGCCGGGTTGGCTGACTGCCCTGGTGGGACTGGGCCTTAACTATGCGGCGTATGAATCGCAAGTCTATCGCGCCGCCCTGGAAGCAATACCAAGGGGTCAATGGGAAGCAGCGTACTCGCTGAGTATGAGTTCGGTCCTGGCGTTTCGCCGAATAATTCTGCCCCAGGCGTTTCGGATTGCCTTGCCGCCGATGACAAACGATTTTGTTTCGCTCTTCAAAGACACCTCGGTCGCCTTCGCCATCTCGGTGTGGGAACTGGCTACTGCCTATCGGGAACTGGCGAATGCTTCAGGCCAATTCCTGCTGTTGGGCGTGGCAGTTTCACTCTTCTATCTCGCCATGAGTTTACCTATGGCCCATGTTGCCCGGTTGCTCGAACGACGCCTGCGCGAAAGATCGACTCGGCAGGAAGAAGCAGCGGAGGTGGCCGCATGATTCACGTCAATGGCTTGCGAAAACGGTTCGGCTCGGCTGAGATTCTGCACGACATTAGTTTCACAGTGCCGGACCAGTCTGTCCTCGGCGTCATCGGCGGCTCGGGAAGCGGTAAGACAACTTTGTTACGCTGCTTGAATGGATTTGAACGAATCAGCGGAGGCACGATCGAATGCGGTGACATCAAATTGGAATCGCATCTTTCAGCCAAGGAATATAAGCACCGCGTGAAAAACCTCCGCCTGCACGTGGGCACAGTGTTTCAGCACTTCTTTCTGTTCCCACACTTGTCAGCAATCGGCAACATTATCGAAGCACCCGTGCACGTACTCCGTACTGCTAAAGCGACCGCTGAAAGAGAGGCCCTGGAATTACTGGAATCAGTTGGACTGAAAGAGGCCGCCCTGCGGTACCCTGAATCGTTGTCTGGCGGTGAACAACAGCGAGTCGCAATCGCCCGCGCACTGGCCATGCGGCCGGCAGTCCTGCTCTTCGACGAGCCAACCAGTGCGTTGGATCCGAGACGGACAGTATCGTTACGTACCATGCTGCGCAGTTTTGTCGGCAAGGGCCACACCATGGTGATCATCTCTCACTCACTAGGATTTCTCGACGGCCTGGCGGATAACTTGTTGTACATGGAGCAGGGTGATCTAGTTGAGTTTGGGCCTACGAACCAGGTGTTGAATTCACCAAAAGACCCACGCACGAAGGATTTTGTGGCCCAGGCTGGATGAGGAAACACAGTCAGTACCATCTCGCGGTAGCGGATGGGTCGTCGCTCGCATGCTGCTGAGTTGAGTGATCGGCGACGACCCATCCGCTACCGCGAGATGGTACTGACTGTGTTTCCGGCCAACTGATGTTCTGTGAGAGTAAACCGGAGTCCTGATGTGTTAAGTTACCTAACAATCACTGGAGCAACCATATGACAACCGACAGCGGACCTGAGATTTCCTATCTGGTACGAGTAAAGCCCGGACGCCAGGGTGCAAATCCGGATGAACCCGATTGGGAAGTACTAGAACTGGAGGATGGCGAAGTTAAAAACACCTCAGACATCTACGACAACTTGACGCTCGCCGAGGCTAACCAGATTGCCGGGATGTGGCGCCGGAAAAAGGAGGAGGCTGAAGCCGGCGAATAGACACTCAGGTATCGCGATGTACTGTTTCCATTGAAAACGCCGGCAGGCACACCGCCACATACTCCGCGCCGTCGGGTTCCGGCGTGCTGTACTGCACCCACTCGCCTCCCCTGACAATAATCGCCTCACCCGCCCGCACATCGATCGTTTCGCTTTCCGTAGCAACTCGCAATAAGCCCTTAAGTACGACCGTGTACTCGTCGAACTCCGGTCTTTGTCCCGGTTCCAGCCAACCGCCAGGGCTCTTCATGCGCGCGATGCTTATCTCACTGGTAGCAGTGTTTACCCGCCCGACGAATTCTTCAATGTGTTTAGGTTTAGTCCCGGCAGCGGCCACGACTGTGGGCTTCGCAATTAAGGTAGGCATTGTTAAGGTCCGTGAATAATGTTGCTTAAGCTGGCGAGTTCTAGCACGAGACTCTGTAAGTTGTATTTCTGTCACCCTGCTTAGCTTGTGTCTCCGTGGTTAGAGCCAAGTTTTCAAAAGCTTACCACAGGGCCTTCTTGCTTGTCTGACGACAGGCAGATAAACCAAGTCTCTTGCGCTAACCTCAGCGTCCTCGGCGTCTCGGCGGTGATCGCCTGCTGGCAACACACTCACCGCCAAGACGCAGAGGCCGTTAGGTTAGCGCTGAGATACAAAAAGAACACTGAGATTGCACAAAAAGAGTCTATTAGGATGTTAGGCTAAGGTCCAAGTTCTTATCAGTAATGGGGGTTCAAATGCAAAACGATCAGATTGTGCGCGACCATGTTCTTTACCTGCTCCGCGGCGGCGGCGCCCACTTGTCCTTCGAAGACTTCGTCAAAGCTTTTCCGGCTGAGTTGGGAAACAAGAAGCTCGAAGGCCTCCCTTACACAGCCTGGCAGGTACTCGAACACATGCGCTTAGCACAGTGGGATATTCTCGAGTTCAGCCGCGACAAGAGTCATGTCTCACCAGAATTTCCGCAGGGCTATTGGCCTGGGTCCGACGACCTGGGCAGCGCGCAGCAGTGGCAACAAACGGTGGAGAAGTTTCGCAGCGATCTGAAGCAGATGGAAGAACTGGTAGCAGATCCGGGTACGGACATTTACCAAAAGATACCCCACGGCGACGGACAAACAATCCTGCGCGAAGCTCTGCTAATCGCAGATCATAATGCCTATCACCTGGGTGCCCTGGCGGTGATGAATAGACTGATCAAGAGTTAAAGGGCCGGCAGCTTGGATCAACCGTTCAGGTATTGACTAATACCATTGAAGGCCGTCTCCAACGTTTGCTCGTCGGCGAGATAGACCATGCGGAGGTAGCCTGCGGCGCGATCGCTGCCAAAACCCGAACCGTGAACTACGAGTACGCCGGTCTTCTGTAAAAGGTCCAACACCAGCACTTCGTCATTTGCGCCGCGTGCGTTGTTAACCCTGATCAGCAAATAGAACGCCGCCTGCGGCACAAAACAACTGAGTCCAGCTGTCGCGCGGATGCGAGCAACGGAGAAATCACGTCGCCGGCGAATTTCCTTGATAAAGTCTTTGATAAAATCCCTGCCACCTTCAAGCGCCGGCTTCACGGCATACTGGGCGGGAGTCGGCGAACAGAGACGACCACTCGCTAAACGTTTGATGGCCGCGACCACCTCAATCATTGTCTCGGTATTGGAGAACCTCATCCAACCGATGCGCCAACCCGACAGCATGTGTGTCTTTGATAATGACTCCAACGTTACTACGGGGACCTTTGTTTCCTGGGCCAAAACCGCGGCAGCCGTGGGCGGCGTTTCAAAACACAATTCCCGGTAAACCTCATCGGAGATGACCAACAATCTGTGTTCAGCTGCCACTCTCAACAAACTCCTGGTGACGTCGTCGGTTGTAATTGCGCCGGTCGGATTGCTGGGATTGATCAGGACCAGGACGCGAGTCTTGTCAGTAACCAGCGAACGCACCTCGGCGGCGGAAGGTTGCCAACCGCTGTCCTCACCAAGCTGATAGTAGCGAGGAGTGGCCCCAAGCTTGTTAAGGATGGCGGGATAAATGGGATAACCGGGAGCTGGTAACAATACCTCATCGCCCGAATTGACCAACGCGGTGAGTACCAGGTCGGCGCCTTCTGAAGCTCCGGCAGTGATGACCACATCGTCCGGTGTGGTCGTTGCGCCTAGACCCGAGGCGTAAGAAGCAATCGATTCCCTGGCTTCAAGCAAGCCGGCCGAGTGGGCGTAGCCTGTAAAACTGTCGCGAGTTGCACGAGTCACGGCTTCAATGACGTGCGCGGGGGGATGAAAGCCGAAAGCCTGGGGGTCGCCAATGTTCAGGTGAATTACGCTGCGGCCCTGGCGTTCAAGTTTTTCCGCGGCCTGAACAACGTTGCGAATGGCGTAATGGAAGTTTGTGGTCCTATTTGACGGCTGGATCATGGCAACTGCATTGTAGCAGTTGTTAGATAGGTGCGTGCTGGTGATTGATCCTCAGTCAACTCTCTGCCCCACAGAGAGTTGACCGATGTTAAGTGAACTGCTGATGGCTAGTTAACCGCAACGCTAACCAGATCCCACTCAGGTGGCGTCATACTTAGCTCAAAGGATCTATTCAACTCATCGCCCTCGAGATCGGCAAATGCCTGCACCACCTCCGGGTCAAAGTCCCGAAAGGAGCGCTCCTGCAACTCCTTAATCGCCGCCGTGTGACTCAATGCCACCACCGAGTTGCGGGGACTCGTAAGCAGGTCATATTCTTTCGCCACACTCAAGATCCGCGAGGTTATCGGTATTTGCTCGCCCGCTAATCCCAATGGGTAACCACTGCCGTCGTAGTTTGCGTTCTGATAGCGAATAATATCCGCCACATCTTGCAACTCGGGCACACAAGACAAAATCTGCGCGGCCCGGTCCTGTTGCGGTTTGATAATCGCGAAATGGTCTTTTTGGGGCTGCCTACTGACGATCGTGCCAAGGTCGTGCAAGAGCCCTGCGGCTTCGAGATCGAATCTCAAGTCTTCTGAGAGACCAAACTTCTCACCCACCATCGCAGCCCAATTGCTGACTCGAACACCGTGCGCAAACAGATATTCATCACTCAGCTTCAGCACCTTGGCCATCGCGTTCACTGAACCTAACTTCATCTGCCGCAAACGTGTTCGCAAACAATCGTTGGCCTCCACGAGCGAATGCTGCCGCTTGTTGTTGTAGTAACGTTGCACCGCCTCGCCAACGTAGACGAGAAGATCCTCGCTGTCACAGGGCTTACGCACATACAGGTCAACAACACTCGTGTTGATGGCCTCGACCAGCACATCCGGATCGGCGTCCTGGCTCAAGAGAATGCGAACCGCGTCAGGCTCGTATTCGAAGAGCCGTTTCAGCAATTCGATTCCCGATGTCCCGGACATTTGCTGGTTAGCGATGATCACGGCAACGTCATGCTGAGCGAGCAGTCTGAGTGCTTCCGAACATGAGGCAGCCAACAAACAGAAGTAGTGCTGATGCAAAGAACGTTCAAGTAAACGAGCGTTCGACAACTCATCATCAACGATTAAAACTTTGTAACTCATTTATAACTCGGCTTTCCTGGTTAACGCTGTCTCATAAGCAGCTGGGCATTTATCGCTTGGATGAAAGGGGAGGTCTTGCTCCAACAGAGTGGCTCTCCTAGTGAGGGAATCAGCAGCAAATTGTCGTAGGAGGCGTCGCGCAGCTCATCCCAGTCCTCTTTCGGCACTCGATGAAAAGCTTCGACTACCAACGGATCGAACTGCTTGCCAGACCACGAATTCAGCTCTTTAGCCGCGGCCTCGTAGGATTTGCCCCGGCGATACACACGATCACTCGTGATTGCGTCAAACGCATCCGCCACTGCAAAGATGCGGGCACAAACATCGATCTCCTCTTCACGCATACCGAGCGGGTAACCACTGCCATCCCATTTCTCATGATGCTGCGCCACCACTCGAGCAGCCCCTTCGAGAAACTCGATGCCGCGCAGGATCTCCTGCCCGTGCAATGGGTGTTCTCTCATCCGCACCCACTCTTCGTCGATCAACTTCGCCGGTTTGCGCAGAATTGAATCGGGCACGCCGATTTTTCCGATGTCGTGTAACATCGAGCCAAACTCAAGCGATTTCATCTCAGCCGCACTCAGCCCGTATTCACGACCCAGACGCAAACTGTAACTGACTACTCGTTCTGAGTGACCGTGGGTTTCTGAGTCTCGCGCCTCGAGGGCGGCAATCAGCGAACGCAAGGTCGCGCGGTAGGAGTCTTCCAAACAATCCAGCGCCAGGTCGAGCTGTCGAGTGCGCTGCTCTACCAGTTCTTCAAGCGCGGTTTCGTAACGCTGCTTGGCGGTAATTAGCTCGTGATGCAGTAGCGCTCGGGTCACTACTGCCTCGACGTGACGCAGGTCGAAAGGTTTTATCAAGTAATCAAAGGCCCCTACGCGCAGAGCATCTATGGCACATTCCACCGTCTGCATGGCGCTGACCAGGACCACGACCGTGTTGGGTGCGATTGCTTTCACCCGGGGAATCATTTCCAACCCGGACATTCCCGGCATGGTGATGTCTGTTAGCACCAGCTCAAACTCACTCTCGGCTAAGTGGGCCAGCGCCTGGACTGCTGAATCTGCTTGTACACAATCGTGTTCGATACTAAGCAGGTCTGACAGTAAGTCAGTGATCTGCGACTCATCGTCGACGATCAGGATCTTTGCTCTACCTTCGCGCGTTCGTGTTCCCGGCATTCACTTGCTCCGTCAGGTTTCGTAACATTCCGAAACGGCGTCCAGCGCTCCTTCTGGCCGCAATTCCACCCCTCAATGCTTGACGTCGTTCAACGTCCGGCCTAAACCTCCAACTTTCTCTATTCGAGATGTGCAGCTAGTCTCTCGCTGATTTCAACCAGACGGTGAGAATCGGTCGATTTGCGGAGAAAGAAGTCTGCTCCCAGTTCAGCACATTTGCGCTCGTATTGTGGCTCAGGAAAATTCGTTAGGATGATGACCTTGGTGGACGGATTGTGCCGCTTGACTTCGCGCAAGACGTCGATCCCAGTGCCGTCGCCCATACGGATGTCCAGGACTATGAGATCTGGCTGAAGCGCTCTTACGGCGTCGTGGGCGGCGGAAACGTTCCCTACATCTCCGACAATGTCCAACTGTTTGATCTTAGAAAGCATTTCGACCAACCTTTGGCGCAACGCTGCCGAGTCGTCCACAATCAAGACTTTCACGCGGGTTTCCTTCGTGTCAGCAATCCCACACAGCGAGATTGGGGCTCGGATCAATACGGACAAATTATGTTTGAACCGAGGCGCGAGCACGTAGGCATCAGCGCCCCAGTTGCGAGGGGTGGAGAAGATACAGTTTAACGAGGGGAAAAGGTATCAGCAGAGGATTGATTCAGTTGTAGTGATTCGAGGGATTGTCGTGTCAGCTTTTGTCCTACAGGAAGGATTGCCGATTGCAAATTGCCTATTGCCTATTGCCGATTCGATTCACCTATCCCAACCGCGCACAAGGACGATTGGCGAAATTGGCAATCGCCAATTGGCAATTGGCAATAACCTTACTGCACCAGGCCGTTGCGGATAGCGTAATGGGTAAGTTCCGCGTTGGTCTTCATACTCATCTTGTCGAGAATGCGGCGTCGATACGTACTGATAGTCTTGTCGCTCAACGACAGCTGACGGGAAATCTCGCCCACGGTTTTCCCGGAAGCGATCAAGCACAGCACCTCGAGCTCGCGGTTAGAAAGCGTCTCATGCGGGTACTTGTCGGAAGTAGTTAATTCAACGACGATTCGTTCAGCCAAAGTGGGACTGACGTAGCGTCCCCCTCCGGCGACCTTCAGAATAGCCTGCCGCAATTCATCTCTGGAACTCGATTTACTTATGTAACCACTGGCGCCGGCCTTGAACGCTCTCATGGCGTATTGCTCTTCCGCATGCATACTCAAGATCAAAACCGGCAAACGCGGGCGCAGGTGTTTTATCTCCTTGAGCACATCAAGTCCGCTGCGTCCACCGAGCGAAATATCCAGTACCACCACATCCCAGTCGTGATCACGCAGTTGCTGTAGGCCCTCAGGGCCGTTACGAGCCTCGCCAAACTCGGCGGTGTTCGCGGTGAACACTCCCTTGATTCCGCCACGAACCACTTCGTGATCGTCGATGGTTAGAATTCTCAACATACGGACGACGCCCGCGCGCGCGAGAGGGGCACTCGCACCACAACCGTCGTGCCTCCCTTGCTGCCTTCAATGTTTACTTCACCACCCACCAGCAGCGCCCGCTCTCTCATCCCCAAAAGACCGAGTGAGGTAGTATTACTCTTTTCTTCCTTCGTAATTCCCCGACCGTTGTCAGTAACTTTGAGCTCGAAGTAGTCTCCGTCCTCTCGTTGCTCAACTTGAATAGCGGTCGCCTGCGAGTGGCGCAGAACGTTGGTCAAGATCTCCTGAAAGATCCGAAATACCGCGGTTGCGCTTTCACGATTTAACTCGACTGATTCCAGGCTGCTCGAGGAGTGGTATTCGATGCCGGTGCGCGATTGAAACTGTTGTGCTTGCCACTCGAGTGCGGCGATTAGACCAAGGTCATCGAGCACTCCGGGTCTCAACTCAGAAGAAATTCGCCGTACCGTGTCGATGGTGCCCTCGATCAAAACCGTCATCGACTGGATTCGCTCTCGCGCTTCCTGGGAGACCGCTTCGTCTGTTTCCGCCAGGACCCCGACCAGTCCTTCTAAATCCCACTTGAGCCCGGTCAACGCCCCGCCAAGTTCATCGTGAATCTCGCGAGCGATGCGCGTGCCCTCTTCTTCGCGAGCTGACTGAATTCTGGCTGACAAGGCTCGCAACTGTTCCTGCGACGCTCGCAACTCGTTCTCCGCCCGTTTGCGCTCCGTAATATCAAGGCTCACGATGAGAAAACTGGGCGGCTCATTTTCACC
>DATFRK010000916.1:0-3472 GCA_035263325.1 Pyrinomonadaceae bacterium
GTATCTTGAACAAGGGTTTCCCGTACTCTCGGCAGGGCCGACACCTCATACTCCGCTCACGGCTTGGGATTTTTCGATACTCGAGGGAAGCGATCAGCGGAAGCGCTGGAGCTGGGACGAGTTTCGTGCGCTGCCGCATGAGACGGTGACTGCCGACATCCATTGTGTGACGAAGTGGTCCAAACTGGACACAAATTGGGAAGGCGTCTCTGTCGATAAACTGCTGGCCCACATCCATCATCATGCCAACTATGTAGTAGCCTTTTGTGATGGTGGTTACACTACGAATCTTCCGATCGAGGATGTATTGGGCGGGAAGGCGTGGGTAGCTTATACCTATGAGGGACAGCCTCTCGCTTCCCAACACGGCGGCCCTGCACGATTGTTGGTCCCTCACCTCTATTTTTGGAAGAGCGCAAAGTGGGTTCGTGGTTTCCGATTGCTGGACAAGGATGAACCGGGTTTTTGGGAGTCGTTTGGGTATCACAATCATGGTGACCCATGGAAAGAAGAACGGTATCAGGGCGACTAACCTGGGAACTGGGTGAGGTGGTTGCGACACACCAAGAGACAGCGCGAGTGAAAAGCATCACGCTTGCTGTTCCTAACTGGCCTGGGCATCGTCCCGGTCAGCACATAGACGTTCGTCTCACTGCCGAAGACGGCTACCAGGTTGAGCGGAGCTACTCCATTGCCTCACCGCCACAGGAGGCTCGGCGTTTGGCGCTCACCATCGAACGGATCGACGGTGGCGAAGTATCTCCTTACCTCGTTGATCAACTGACGGTTGGAGACAATCTGGAACTTCGTGGTCCAATCGGCGGATACTTTGTCTGGGAGGCAAGCATGGGTGGCCCGCTCTTGCTGATTGCCGGAGGATCGGGTGTGGTGCCCTTGATGGCAATGATCCGCCACCGTGCTGCATTGAAGAGTGCCATTCCGACTCGTCTGCTCTATTCGTCGCCCTCTTACGATGACGTAATCTACCGCGACGAACTCGCCCGCCTGTTGGAGGGCGGGACCCAACTCCAAGTGTCATATACCCTCACACGGGTCCAACCACCCGGATGGACAGGTTATCACCGTCGAATCGATGCCGATTTGTTGCGCGAAGTGGCCTGGGCCCCTGACGAACGTCCTTTGGTGTTCATATGCGGCCCCACGCCGTTCGTCGAAACCGCGGCGGCGAATCTTGTCGCACTTGGATACGAACCGGAACGAATCAAGACCGAACGATTTGGACCGACAGGAGAAGCATGATGGATATGATGGACGATAAGCTGGATGGCAATGCCGCTGGGGGCATCCTCCACGAAATCTTTCCGTTTGAGATGACTCTCGTTCGGGCAATTTGCGCAAATTGCGGCAAGCAAAATGTTGTTGGTGCGCTGGCTGTCTACATGCACGGTATGGGGACGATAATGCGTTGCCCATCTTGTGATCAAGTTTTGATCCGCGTCGCACATGTAAAGGAGAACTATTGCCTCGATATGCAAGGTGTGAGACTCCTTCAGATTAGCTTACCGGCATAGCCAGCTTACGCCATTCAGGCAGCGAGCCACCTAGATCAACGAAGGCTCAATTTATTGAAGATCTCCTGAGAGCCCACGATCCAAGCTTGCACGAACAGAAGTATTCGCGTTGACCGATTTGCGACATTTCCGAAGACGGAAGTTCCGACGTTACACCTCTCATCTCGACAGATCGCCGTAGCGGGACGAACTCTCAGGGTCTCACCATTGCCGTGGTGGACCCGGGGAATTGATTGACTCGAAATGAAAACCGGAGCGCACGTTTCTTACGAACCGGTCTGATTCGGCCGATCAGAATGACTTTTTTCGGGACCATCAAGGTGACTCGGAGCCAACACGGCGATCTCATGTACCGATTCCACGTGAATTCGGTCACACGGGTGCGTTCCAACTAGTCCAATCAGGTAGGAGGCAATATGAAAACGTTCGATGTTCAAGCAGTAGAAATCGGCGCGGATTTTGCTAAAGCATTTGACTACATCGCCAACCCGTTGAACCTGCCCGAGTGGACCAATGCTTTCCAATCCGTCTCCGACGGCAAAGCGGTCTTGGAAACGCCGGCCGGGGCCGCCGAGATTGCGTTAGAGGTACGAGCCTTCAGAGATCATGGCACCGTCGATTGGATCATGCGATTCCCCGATCAAACAGTGGAAACCGCTTATAGTCGGCTGGTAAGCGCCGGAGAGGGAAAGTGCATCTTCAGTTTTGTTCTGATGGCGCCGAAGGTTCCTTTGGAGCAGCTTGAAGGGACGCTTGGGCAACAGGCGGCCATTCTTAGGCGTGAACTCACCAACCTCCAGCAGATTCTGAATCAGTCATGAATAGTCAAAACCCTATCTCGCTCGAAGAGCTAGTGACGCGTGCGCAGCACGGCGATCGCGCTGCGCTTGGGCGAGTGGTCGAGAGAATCCAGCAAAAGTTGTACCAACTGGCCTTGCGGATGTTGTGGCACGCGGAGGATGCAAGGGACGCGACGCAAGAAATCCTGGTGCGCATCATTACGCACTTGGGTAGCTTTCGCGGGGAGAGTTCATTTATGACCTGGGCTTACCGCGTAGCAGCGAACCACCTGGCCAGCGCCAGAAAGAGCCGATTGGAAGAGCAGAACTATACCTTCCAGCGTTTCGGGGAGGAGTTGGCGGAGGGTCTTGCCGAACCACAGGCCCGGCCAGAGATCGAAGAGTCACTCCTACTTGAGGAGATTCGGATCGGCTGCACATTGGGAATGCTGGTGTGTCTCGATCGGCCTCATCGGCTCGCATACATTGTGGGAGATATCCTCGAACTCGATCAATATGAAGCCTCAGTGGTCCTAGAGGTCAAACCAGCCACGTTCCGAAAGCGCCTTTCTCGCGCTCGGGCGGATCTCGTGGCCTTTACGCGCGCACATTGCGGAATCGTAAATCCGGGTAATATGTGTCGGTGCCGCAAACGGATCGATCACGCCCTGCAAAGTGGGCGAGTCAAGCCTCAGAATTTGCGGTTCGCTCAAGACCTGAACTCCCCGCACCAGTTTGATGACGTCGTAGCGGAGATAGCGAAACTCGAAGAGAGCCGACAGTTGGTTGCGCTCTACCGCGCCCAGCCCGAGTTCCGGAGCAGCGACAACTTTGTGCAATCCGTTCAAGGGCTCATCGACATGCCTGCAGGCACTTTAGAAAGTGAATAGCAGGCTGGCCCATAAACGCGCCCCACAGATGCGAACTTCACCCTCCGGGAGCGATTCGTTGATACCAAACGCGAGAAGAACAACGGTTAACAACCGCCCCGCTCACTCCGACCGACTGATTCATTCAGTAATCAAGGAGACGGAGGAGACGGACGATGCATACCCGATTGAGAATTACGGAATCATCGGGGACATGCGCGCTTAACGAGTTTGTGCCTGTTGTCAGTCGACGGACTCGTCGCGTGTCCGTCCGCTGAGCTTGATTGATGTT
>DATFRK010000917.1:0-4658 GCA_035263325.1 Pyrinomonadaceae bacterium
TCACTGCGGCCGCGCGTAAGATGCAGAACGACAAACATACTCGTAAAACCGTTGTGACTATGGCGGGCGCGCAACAGAGCAGTATCGATCTGATGAGATAGTTCGGATCATCCACAGATTACGCAGATTACACCGATTTCAGCCTAGACAATGTAGGTAGCATTAGTTCGTCTCTAGCGAGGGCACAAGCGCTTGCCTCCACCAGGTGTCATCGTTAGCAGATTCAGGCCGCCTACGGCACAGGGTTCGTTCACTCAACTCCACAGCGTAAGAACATCTGCGTAATCTGCGGATCAAATGCCGCTTTTGCGTGCATTCGCTTATCTCGCGTATAATTCCCAACTTCAAACCACAACATTGGCCTAACTTCATGAGCAAACAAACAGCAGCACCCAGTTCGGCCGCAGGCGCCGAAGAAAAGAGTTCCGCGGGCGTGATCGACGCTCCCGCGGAAGTCGACAAAAAAACTCTCACCCGCGAAAGGGACACAGCCAAAGCCCAACAGAAGAGTAGACTCAGCGGACTCGACAAAGAAACACTCGTTCATCTGTATCGCCAGATGCTGCTGATTCGTCGTTTCGAAGAGAAGGCAGCGGAGGCATACAGCGCCGGCAAGATCGGTGGCTTTTGCCACCTGTACATCGGCCAGGAGGCTGTGGCTGTCGGCGCCCTCTCGGCAATTCGCCAGGACGACTATGTGCTGGCCAGCTATCGGGAACATGGTCATGCATTGGCTAAGGGAATGTCAGCTGAGTCAATCATGGCGGAACTCTTTGGCAAAGCGACCGGCTGCTCAAAAGGAAAAGGCGGCTCGATGCACATGTTCGACCGCGAAGTGAATTTGCTAGGTGGTCATGCCATCGTCGGCGGCCAGATTCCGCTCGCTACCGGCACGGCATTCGGTTCGAAGTATCAAGGCACTGATCAAGTGACGCTCTGCTTCTTTGGTGAGGCGGCGGTCAACCAGGGTGCGTTCCATGAGTCGCTCAACATGGCCCAACTTTGGAAACTGCCCTGCATCTACATCTGCGAGAATAATCAATACGGCATGGGAACGTCGCTTGAACGGGCCATGTCGTTAAGAGACATCGCGCAAAAGGCCTGCGCTTACGAGATGGCTTCCGAGTTCGTCGACGGAATGGATGTTTTGGCAGTGCGCGAGGCGACCCAGCGAGCAGTTGAACGTGGGCGGAAGGATTATCTGCCGACCTTGCTGGAAGTGCGCACTTATCGCTTCATGGGCCACTCGATGTCTGACCCGGGTAACTATCGCACTCGAGCGGAAATCGAGAAGTACCAGGAGCGAGATCCTATTAAGTTGTTTTCCGCCACGTTGAAAGAAGAAAACATCAGCGACGACTCGGAGCTCGAGCAGATCGACCACGAAGTCCGCGAAGAGGTTGAACGTGCGGTGCGTTTCGCGGACGAAAGCCCTGAACCGGCACCCGAAGAACTTTATACCGAGATTTACGCCAACCCAATCGATCCCACGCGGAACAGGGCCCAATAACAAAACTCCATATGCAGACAATTACGATACGCGAAGCGCTAAACCAGGCGATCCGAGAAGAACTGGCACGCGACGAAAAAGTTTTCCTGATGGGCGAAGAAGTTGCCGCCTACCAGGGCGCCTACAAAGTCACCAAAGGTCTGCTCGACGAGTTTGGCCCCAAGCGAGTTATTGATACTCCGATTACCGAGTTAGGCTTTGCCGGATTGGGAGTCGGCGCGGCCATGGTGGGCCTGCGACCAATCGTCGAATTCATGACTTTTAACTTTTCGATCCTGGCCACGGACCAAATCATTAATTCGGCCGCTAAGATGCTTTACATGTCAGGTGGTCAGTACAAGATTCCGATTGTCTTCCGCGGTCCCGGTGGGTCGGCATTTCAAGTCTCGTCACAGCACTCGCAAGCGATTGAGTCGTGGTATGCGTATTTTCCCGGCATAAAAGTGGTCATGCCATCCACCGCCGCCGACGCCAAGGGGCTTTTAAAATCCGCCATTCGTGATGACGACCCGGTCATTTTCATCGAGCAAGAGCGAATGTACGGTAACAAAGGCGAGGTGCCCGACGATCCTGACTTCACCATTCCACTCGGCGTCGCTGACATAAAGCGTGAGGGCAAAGATGTAACGATCGTGGCCCGCTCGCTAATGGTGCCGCTGGCTTTGAAGGCAGCTGAGACTCTCGAACAGCAAGGTGTTTCCTGCGAAGTCATCGACCCGCGCACTATCCGACCTTTGGACATTGATACGATTGTTGAATCAGTAAAGAAGACCAATCGGGTCGTGTTGGCGGAAGAGTCACATCCCTTCTGCGGCGTCAACGCGGAAATCAGCACCCAGATTATGGAACGCGCTTTCGACTATCTTGATGCGCCAATCAAGCGAGTCTCGGGTGCTGATGTGCCGATGCCCTATGCTAAGAATCTTGAGAATCTCGCCGTACCCAACGTGGACAAGATCGTCGCTGCAGTTCGCGAAGTCGCATATCTAGATTAGAGTTTGGCAAATTCTTTCAGACTAAGGAACGCTTCATGGCCAGCAAGGTAATCATGCCGAAGCTCTCTCCCACGATGGAGGAGGGACAAATCGCCAGGTGGCTTAAGAAAGAGGGTGACAAGGTTTCGATGGGCGAGCCACTGGCTGAAATCGATACCGATAAGGCCACCATGGAAATGCAGGCTCTTTCAGAAGGCGCGTTGCGCAAAATCATTGTTCAAGAAGGCGAGTCGGCGCCCCTGGGACAATTAATTGCCATAGTCGGCGCACCGGATGAAGACATCGCTTCCCTTTTGAATGAAGCGCCAGCGAAACAAGCTGCGCCAGCGCAGCAACCGGCCCCCACCCCGTCTGAAGCGCCGGCGCCGCGTCCGGTCGCTGAAGGCAACGGCAGGCAGTTGCAGCAAGCAGAACCAGTGACGAGTTCAGGTCGCATCATTGTTTCTCCGCTTGCGGCTCGCATGGCAGCAGAAGCGGGACTGGATTTGCGATCACTGCAAGGTAGCGGTCCCGGTGGACGCATTGTTAAGAAGGATATTGAACAAGCCCTGAGTCAGCCAAAACCGGCAGCCACCGCCGGCTATCCGCGTGCAGTGGAGCCAGCGCGTTTTCAACCCGCCGCCGTCGCTACCGCTTCTCCCTATCGGGATGAACCCGCGACCGAGATTCGCCGCACCATTGCTCGACGACTCGTCACTTCCCTTGGGCCAGTGCCGCATTTCTTTCTCACCAGTGAGATTGAGATGGATCGGGCCGCAGAAATGCGCAAAGGCATCAATGCCTTGGATCCTGATCTCAAGATCAGCATCAACGACATCATTATTAAGGTGACTGCTGCCGCGCTGATCCAACACCCGGCGGTCAATGCGTCGTTTCAGGATAAGTTTATTCGCTATTACGAGCACGCAGATATTGGGGTCGCGGTGGCGATTGAAGATGGCTTGATCACGCCGGTGATTCGCTCGGCGGATCAGAAGTCACTCAGTGAAATTGCTACAGAGGTACGAGAACTGGCCGAGCGGGCGCGGTCCAGAAAGCTCAAACCGGAAGAGTACACCGGCGCTACGTTCTCAATCAGCAATCTCGGTATGTTTGGCATCGATGAGTTTACGGCGGTCATCAATCCGCCTGAAGGTGGGATCCTGGCGATCGGGGCGATGACGCCGCGACCAGTCGTAAGAGAGAACGAAGTGGTAGTCAGGCAAATGATGCGGGTGACGATGTCGTGTGACCACCGGGTAATCGATGGCGCAACCGGTGCCAAGTTCCTGCAAACCTTCAAGAAGATTCTCGAGAATCCACTCTATCTCGTAGTTTAAAAATGCCGCGGCCTTGCGCCGTCGGTGCCTCACGTTTCTCACTTCAACATGAGCTCTACCAGAAACGAGGATGCCACGGCCTCGCGCCGTGGAGGTTCACGTTTGCAGCTAAGAACGCACTGGTCACGAATCCAGGATGCCACGGCCTTGCGCCGTGGAGCTTCACGTCGCTGCCACAACTGGCGAGGCATCAAGAATAATTCTTTCATGGTTTGTGTAGCGGCGAACGTGAGATACCGACGGCGCAAGGCCGTGGCATCAAGAATAATTCTTTCATGGTTTGTGTAGCGGCGAACGTGAGATACCGACGGCGCAAGGCCGTGGCATCAAGAATACTTCTTTCATGTTGCGTGTAGCAGCGAGCGTAAAGTACCACGGCGCAAGGCCATGGCATCAAGGCCATTTAAAGTACAGAATCTGCTCCCCGATGTCGTCTAACTCCGCAGCCACTCCGAATCGGTACCTCATGCCTCACCTGGCACTCCTGGCGGTACAAATTCTCTTCGGTACCTGGCCCATAATAGGCAAGATTGTCTTGCGGGCAATGTCCCCCACTCAGCTGGTCGTTTATCGTCTGCTGGGAGCAGCAGTAGTCTTCGTGCTCATCCAACGAAACTTGAAGCCATTGCTGCGGATGCGCCGGAATGATTTTGCCTGGCTAACCATGTGCAGTGTCATCGGCATCATCGGAAACCAGTTACTCTACGTCAAAGGACTGTCGCTGACGACGGTTATCAATACCACGCTGCTGAACACAACCATGCCGGCGTTCACCCTTTTTGTCAGTATTCTATTTGGCTCTGACCGTTTGTCGTTGCGGCGAGTGCTGGGGAT
>DATFRK010000918.1:0-2815 GCA_035263325.1 Pyrinomonadaceae bacterium
TCCCGTCCGTACCTTTGTTGGGCCTCGAAACCTTCTTTGCGCTATCATCGTAGTAGCGTTGCACCACGGATGAGACTCTTGACTGAAGGCCTGGACTCATCCACTTCTGCGTAGCTCAAATCTAAGTTTTCGGAATCACACTGGCTAACCTGAGACTTTCGTGTGCCTTGTTTACGTTCGCTACAAGAGGAGCGTCTATAAGTATTCGAAAGATCCACTTCCAATTAGTAAGTTCCACTAAAAGAGGCTAAGAACGATGCATCGATTTACTCTAAAGTTCCCCGCAGCCCTGCTCATCACGCTTAGCTGCGTTTTGACGATACCGGCCAAGCCGCTAAACGTGCCGGTCGTTTATTACAAACTGCCGAACGGTCTGAAAGTGGTCATCTCTGAGGATCACATGGCTCCGGTCGTCACCGTCGGCGTTTACTACGGCGTCGGTTTCCGTCTCGAACCCAAGGGCCGCACAGGGTTTGCCCATCTCTTCGAGCACATGATGTTTCAAGGCTCCGCCAACGTTAAAAAGTTTGAGCACGCAAAATATGTGGAGGCCAACGGCGGCAGTCTAAACGGGCACACAGACTTCGACTATACCAACTACTACGAGACCCTACCGAGCAATCGAGTCGAGTTGGCGCTATGGTTGGAGTCGGATCGAATGCGTTCACTCGACATCAGCGAGGAGAATCTCAAGAACCAACAGAATGTGGTCAGCGAGGAAGTACGCGTGAACGTCCTCAATCAGCCTTATCAATTCTTTGAGTGGATCGACCTCTGGGGAAATGCCTTCAGCAATTGGCATAACTCACACAACGGCTACGGATCGTTGGACGAGATCAGCGCCGCCACAATTGATGACGTGCGCAACTTCTTCAAGACCTACTACGCTCCCAACAATGCAGTGCTTACCATCGTCGGCGACGTCGATGCCAGCGAAGTGAAGAAGATGGTCGAGAAACACTTCACCAGTGTGCCCTCGCAACCTGCGCCCGCACGCGCTGATCTGACCGAGCCCGCGCAGACGAAAGAGAAGCGCGTTTCGCAAACTGACAAACTCGCCAACCTCCCGGCCCTGGCTATGGGCTATCACGTCCCGGCGCAAAGTTCGCCTGACTTTCCGGCAATGGCGTTGTTAGTGCAGATCCTTCAAGGCGACGACAGTTCACGCTGGTACCAACGACTCGTGAAAGAAAAAGAACTGACGCTCGATCTCACCGGCGGCCTGAACTATTTCGGCAACGAGTTTGATTACACGGGTCCAATGATTATGACCACCCGCACTACCTACAAGCCGGGAAAGAGTGCTGACGAAATCCTGAAAGAGATGGACGCAGTGGTGGCAGACGTCAGTTCCAAAGGAGTGACCGAAAAAGAACTGGCGGATGCAAAGATTCGCTGGCGTTCAAACTTCTACAGCCAATTAGAGTCGAGTTTTGGCAAGGCCCACCTGCTATCGGTGCTGGCTTTGTTTCGCGACGATCCAAACCAGATCAACTCGCTGCTCACACCATTTGAAGGCGTGACGACCGCGCAAATAAAAGCGGCGGCAGCGAAGTACCTGGTGGCGAGTAACCGTACCGTGATCGATCGTGTGCCGGAGCCAAAGTCACAAACCGGACAATAACTTGCACTCTTCTCTTATTCCTAAACGGCTGCAAACGAAAGGCACTCATATGAAACTGTTACTCTCAATTACCTGCTTAGCAATCTGCACTATCCCAGGGTTGGCCCAACAGAAGACTCCGCCACCTCCCGGTCCGGCGCGTCCTTTGAATTTGCCGAAGATCACGGAGAAGAAACTGGCGAATGGTCTAACCGTCGTCCTGGCGCCACTGCCGAACGTGCCGAAGCTGTCGGCAATTCTTACTTTTCGCTCGGCAACCAACGCCACTGATCGCGCTGACCACCCGGGCATAGCGCAAATCGCGGCGTCCGTGGCCAACGAGGGTACCGACACCCGCACCAGTAAACAGATCAAGGAGGAGTTGCGCTCGATCGGGGGAACTTTAGGATTGGGCAGCGACGCTGACTCAACCACGATGACGGCAACAGCCCTGGCAGAGTTCTCCGGTCGGATGTTTGACCTGATGAGCGATGTGACCCAGCACCCAACTTTTCCTGACGACGAGCTGAAGTTGGCCCAGGAGAACACCATTCAGCAAATCAAAGCTGGCCGGGCAAATCCAGGCTTCCTGGCAAACGAACGTTTTCAGAAAGCAGTGTTTGGTAACCATCCCTACAGCTTCGTGGTGCCTGACGAAAAATCGATTAACGCTTTGACGCGCGGAGATCTCAAGGCATTCGTGACGAAGTATTACATTCCGAACGCCGCCCACCTCATTGTGGTGGGAGACATCGACGAGGCAAAAACATTCGCGGAGATTGAGAAGGCGTTTGCCGACTGGAAAAGCGGCACCGTACCGCCGGATGAAAATCCACCAGTGCCCGTGAGAGAGAAGCGGCAGATATACTTTGTCAACCGGCCCGGCTCGATCCAATCGGCGATCTACATCGGCAACGCAAGTATTCCGCGCAAGCACCAGGACTACTTCGCGATTCGCACTGCGGACACTATCTATGGCGGTTCGTTCTATTCGCGCCTGACACGCAACATACGCGAGTCGAAGGGCTACACCTATTCCCCCTTTAGCGCTTCAAATACTCAGGCGAAAACAGGCTCGTTTCAGGCGGGCGCGTTTGTGCGCAATGAAGTGACTGGCCCAACCTTGCTCGAAATAATTTACGAGCTCGACCGGATGCGAGTACTGCCAGTTACGGATGAAGAGTTGAACGCCGCGAAGGAATACAGCACCGG
>DATFRK010000919.1:0-11530 GCA_035263325.1 Pyrinomonadaceae bacterium
GGCTTTCGCACCGCACCCTATTTTCACAACTCAATCGGCATTCTTTCCGAGGCTGCCAGTGCCAGGTTGATGTCGCCTACCACGGTCACCGCTGACCAACTCGCGCGCTCGAGTACCAGGGGGATGCGGAGTGCGATGGAAACGACGACGAACTTTCCCGATCCCTGGCCCGGCGGTACCTGGCGTCCCCGCAACATCGTGGACATGGAATTGGTGGCAGCTCGTTCAGTGCTTTCGATCGCTGCCAAGTACAGAGAGGAATATCTGCAAGACTTTTTCGAGCTAGGACGTAAAGCCACTGACGAACCGATTCCGGCTGAGGCACCAATTGCCTACCTCGTTCCAGCAGGACAAGCACGTGATGAAGCTGTAGCCAAGCTGATCACCAGCTTGATTGACCAGGGAGTTGAAGTTTATCGCCTTGATAGCGAACTGCACGTCACCTATGGACCACAACTGCTCCAGCGCACAAACTCCGCCAGCGAAAGACTTGGTACTTACCGGACGATTATCGCCAGGACTGCTGCGATGCAGGAAGTTCCTTCGTCAAGCTACATAATTTTTCTGGCCCAACCGCAACGCACGAATGTGCTGGCACTCTTTGAACCCCAGATCTATCCCAATCGGCTAACAGCGCAAGGCGAAGCGGAGCGGCCTTACGATGTTGCTGGCTGGACCTTGCCGCTGCAATTGGGAATCGATGCGCCCGCAGTCACGGCCATCAGGGAATCAGCGTCTGAAAGAAAACTGACGCTGGTTAAAGACGCAAACGAAGTAAGAAATGACCTGGCGTTACCACTCAGCAAAACAGGGGAGTCGCCGATAAAAAATCCCGTGGGCAAGACGGTGCGCGTAGGCATCTACCAAGGCTCAATTGGAAACATGGATGAGGGATGGACCCGCTATATCTTCGATACCTTCAACGTACCTTATACATCTGCGCGAGACGCTGATTTGCGACAAGAGGGGCTCGCTGCTAAGTACGATGTGATCATCCTGCCATCACAGCGCGCGCGCGACATTATCGAAGGTAATCCACCCACCACGATACCGGCAGAGTATGCCGGTGGCATCACAACTAAAGGCGCTTCAAACCTCAAAGACTTCGTCTCGGCGGGTGGCACGCTGATCTGCTTCGATGCTTCCTGTGAACTCGCGATTAAACAATTCAACTTGCCGCTGCGAAATGTACTCGAGAACGTAAGGTCGTCTGACTTTTATTGCCCTGGGTCAATTGTTTCAATTGATGTCGACAATACTCAGCCGCTTGGTCGTGGTCTCTCCAAGGCGACTAATGCCTACTTCATTGGCAGCTCGGCTTTCGAAGCGACCGATTCGAGCGTCAAAGTCACCGCCCGGTACGCCAGGGACAACCTGCTAAAGTCTGGCTGGTTGTTGGGTGAGGACAAACTCCGAAACCAGATCGCACTGGCCGAAGTGGGTGTTGGAAAGGGGAGAGTGGTGCTCTTTGCTTTTCGACCACAACATCGGGGCCAGACCTGGGCAACCCTGCCCCTCATTTGGAACGCGATTTCTACCAGTGTTAAGTAGCCTTTGGAGTTCGGCGACAAATCGCCTCTTTCCGAGCCATCTGAGTAAGGGAAGAGCCATCACAGAGCAGCTAACCAGTCGCCGCACTCCAAAGCCTTGCCCTTGAAGGCCCACGGCGTTATCTTTACCTTGTTTATAAGGTTTTCTCTCCCCTGAGTTAACTCAAAAACCTAAGCATCCATTTGGTTACCTGCGCATCAAAGTGACCCTTGGCGCGCGTTTCCGCCGTTTTTACCGGGAGCTTAGTATGAAACCTCTATTTGTATGCTCGGTGCTCCTCTCCTTATTTGTCACCTCCCTTGGCCTTGCAAGCGCGCAACGACCACGACGTGTTGGCGACGGCAGCAACACGCAGACGGCTTCTCCGCCGGCGTCAACTAGCCCATCGCGACCACCGGTCTTGGGCGGGGCAAACTACCCCAACAATCAACAACCCAAACCTAACCAGGCTCCCGAGTCGACCGGACCAGAAGAGGTTAGTGCCGGTGACGTCATTAAGGTCAACACGACCCTCGTGACCATTCCTGTCAGTGTAATGGACCGCGACGGTAGATATGTGCCTAACCTGAATAAGCAGGATTTTCGAATTTGGGAGGATGGAGTTGAACAGCAGGTAGCCTTCTTTGCCTCGGTCGACAAGCCGTTTTCCGTCGTGCTAATGCTCGATACGAGTCCGTCGACTCAGTTCCGTCTCGAAGACATCCAGGATGCGGCGATTAGCTTCATCAACCAACTGCGGCCGGATGATATGGTGATGGTCGTGTCGTTCAACAACAGCATTAAGGTTCAGAGCGACTTTACTAACGACCGCTACAAATTGCAGCGTGCAATTCGTAACACCCACACAGATGATGGCACCAGACTCTATGATGCGGTAGACCAGGTGATAAACCAGCGCCTGAGTCGCGTCAACGGAAGAAAAGCGATTGTCTTGTTTACTGACGGTGTAGATACCACCAGCAAACACTCCGACTATCAAAGTAACGTGACGGACGCGCAAGAATTGGATGCTTTGATCTATCCGGTCCAATACGACACCTCTGGTGACATCGCCCAGATGCCGCCTGTTTACGGCGGCCGGCCCGTTGACGTCTGGGGTCAAATCCTGGGCGGCATCTTTGGTGGCGGCAGCGGGGGCGGGGGCGGCAGAGGAGGCAGAGGCGGTCGGGGCGGCGGTGGTGGTTGGCCTGGTGGTGGCCGTGGTGGCGGCGGCGGTTGGCCCGGCGGGCGCGGTGGTGGTTCCGACGACTACGAATTGGCTGATCACTACTTGCACGAGCTGGCTGAGGATACAGGTGGTCGGTTATACCAGGCGGACAGCGTGCGAAACATGTCGCTGGCGTTCGCGAATGTCGCGGAAGAACTGCGGCGACAATACACCATCGGTTACTATCCAAAGCGCCCACCTCAGGCCGGGCAAAGGCGTCAGATTCGGGTTAAGGCCAATCAACCAAACCTCGCGGTGCGTTCGCGTGATAGCTACATTTTTAATCCCTCGGGTACAGTGGACCAAAGTTCCTCCCAGCCGAGTGCTCCTGTGTTGCGACACCTAAATGACAAGAACTATCCCGCAGGAGGACCAGTAACCCGTCAGTAAGACCTGATGGTCCTACAGCGTAGTTAACAATCAGGACTGGATCAGACCACTACGGTGGGGCCACATCCCACCATCCATGGCCGGGCCAAGAACTCCACCTTCACTGGAGCCTTCAAAAGCACACTTACAGTTGAAGTTCTAGTTGAAGCTAGATTCTTAGTTGAGGTGCTGCTTGAAGGACCGCAAAAAAACTGTGAAAGTTTTGTCTGAAATAAGACAGAAAAAAGCGCGGCGGTTTTTGCCATCCGCCGCGCCAACTATACCCACAGGAGGAAAGGGGTATTCAACGACACACAGTATAGATTATTACTGGGGTTCTATCAATCTAGGATCCGTCTTGTTTCGGTTCGCCTGCCTCTTTTTTGCCCGAGAATCGGGTGCCCTAGCTTTTAAGCCGTTTTTTCAGGCCAAATGCGCTGCAACGCTACCCCCACTGTCCAAAGAATTACCGCGGTAACCAGTGTCAAAGTGAGCCAAAACTGCCAGTAGGCCCCAAACCATTGCTCCCAGCCCGGCTGTATTTTATGCGCCAGGTTGACGTTGAGGGAGGGGGAACTGGCCACTCGAGATAGAAACTGGACTAACAAATACCAGCCCAAGGCATAGAGCCAGGAGCGACGGTCCATCCCCACCTTACGCAGGGCCAGGATCCCCAGGACCAGCCCTCCCACGTGAGCCAGGGTTGAGGTAAGGAATACTCCCCAGGCAAGGACGACATAGACCAACCAGACCAACAGACCAGGAAACATCCAGATGGCGGCCAGACGAATCAACCGGCGGTGCTCCAGAAACATACCGACGGCCAGTAGCAGGTTGCCGATATTACACATCCAGAGCATGTTTCCCATCTCATCAATTCTCCAGTAATGGACTGCCTGGGCGAGGAAAAAGAGCAGCGGTAGGATGCCAAGCAAGCGGAGGCTCCAGTCGGGCGATCTCGTCTCTGTCATCACCAGTTCCAGGTCTTCGTTGGTTCTCATTTGGAGTGGGTACTTATCAACGCTTTATGATGGTTCGTGTTGCTGTGACGACAATACGGTGTCAGAAAAGATCGCAACTCCAAAGTTTGTGCTTTCTCACGACAGGATTCAAGAAAAACAATTAGAATTTCTCTGCTTCTTGACAACCAGGGGCGGTCAACAGAAACTAGCGACGACTTCAACGATGTTCCAACTTTAATAAACGACCGATAGTTTTCGTTTACTTTGTATTTGTTCGCGCTATGGCCTCACTTGAAGAGCTACTCAAGAAATCAATTCCCGAACTAGCCGAAATATACGTGGAGCGACAGCGCGCTGTACCTAAAGGTTTACTTGAAGCGCTGGAGATGGATCCCCGTCAAGGGGCGCACCAGTTAGCAAAGCGAATCCGGGCCCGTTATCGCAGCAACCGTTCCGAAGGTCAACGCCTCCACTCCCTCCTGCGCTTCGAGCTCGAACTTTGGGAAGAAGGGTACAGCTTTGTGGCTGGTGTCGACGAAGCCGGCATGGCCCCCCTGGCTGGTCCAGTCGTCGCCGGCGCAGTAATTCTGCCACGGAACTACAAGCTAAGAGGACTTAACGATTCCAAAAAGATCCTCGACCCCGAAAAGAGAGATGAACTCGCAATTCAAATCAAACAAGATGCAGTTTGTTGGGCAGCCGGCTTTGCTGAGGTTGAAGAGATCGACAAGATCAATATCTATCACGCGGGGTTGTTAGCGATGCAGCGCGCTGTTCAAGGGCTTGGCACGACACCCGATTACGTCCTGGTTGATGCTCGCAGGATTCCTAACTGGCATACACCACAACGTGGCATTATTCGCGGTGATGCCCTGTCGGCCAGCATTGCGGCTGCATCGATCATCGCCAAGACTACGCGCGACGCACACATGCTTGAACTTGACGGACTCTACTCGGGCTATGGTCTGGCATCACATAAAGGATATCCCACCCCGGAACACTGTCGCGCACTCAAAGAGCTCGGAGCTTTGCCCATCCATCGTCGTAGCTTTGCGCGCGTGCGCCAGGCGTTGGGTCTCGATCCAATTCAAACTGAACTCTTCGGCGAGGACCAGACTGAGATCTTTGTTGACGAACAAACAACGCTTGAACTTGCTGCAGGAGTTGGTGACCAGTAACTCATTAGCAACAGTCCGGTGCAGTAGCCCGACGACGTCGTAACAAAACTCCATCCTTTCACTACACTTAAGGAATCACTTTAGCGTTTCCTAAACAGGCGATGTCTTCACTTTCGGAATACAAGAAGAAGCGAAAGTTCGATAAGACTCCCGAACCTGGGCCAACGAAAAAGCGCTCCAAGACCGGGCGCATGTTCGTCGTGCAAAAACATCGCGCCACCCAGTTACACTACGACTTCAGGTTGGAGGTCGATGGCGTTTTAAAATCATGGGCCGTACCCAAAGGACCCTCACTAGATCCCACGGTGAAGCGATTGGCAATGCAGGTTGAAGATCATCCTGTCGATTACGCGAAGTTCGAAGGCGTGATACCTGAAGGTGAATACGGCGGCGGTACGGTTATGGTCTGGGATTATGGTACGTATGAACCAGAAGGCACCGATGACGCCGAAGCCGCGTTACAGAAGGGCGACCTCAAGTTCAGTCTCGACGGACAAAAGCTCAAAGGCTCGTGGGTTTTGGTGCGAACCAGAAATCGGCAGTGGCTCTTGATCAAGCATCGCGATTACTACACCACCGAAGAAGAGGTAACGGAGCTAGCTCCCGTATCGATCTTGAGCCGGCGCACTCTAGCCGAGATCGCTGAAGACGAAGGTGGCAATGTGAAGAAAGCGGCTACCGGAGACCCAACCAAGATACCGCGTCGCACGGGCGTGAAGCGCAGGAAGAAAGGCGCCAAAGCAAAAGTCTGGCACAGCAACGTTCGCTAACAGATTACTTTAACTCTGGTCCTCAGTGAGTAAGCCCTCGTACGATAGCTTCCCTTCAACAATTCTTGCTGCCGACGTGTAGGGGTGTATCTCCATCGTGTTTACATCGATGATGTGCTTCACGACCACTCCTATCGATTTGAGATAGTCAGCGATGACACTTCGATGGCAACGCCACCAAACCGCCTCCGCACACATGACCGCGATTCGCTTCTCACTGGCTAGCTCAAGTAATTCCTTAATGCCCTCCTTGAACTCTGCGCTTTGCATGTGATCCGCATACGCGCGAAATGACGCGTTGCGCCAAGCGATATTCTTCGACTCGGCATTGGGCTTTCGGCGCCCACCAAGTGACGGAAGGTGCCGGTACTCAATGTGCCGACCAGCTAGAAATTCGCTCAACGCTTCTTTGTTGAACTGAGGGTAGCGTCGAGAGCCGGGAAAGGTGCGGACATCGATTAGCAAGTTGATGGCGTGAGCGTCGAGGATTCTGACGAACTCTTCCTCACTACGGGTCGAATGGCCTACAGTGAAAACTTCAATTAGAGTTTGGTCTTGCTCCCCTTTAGCCATGGTCCGATCTTCATTATTAACTTCAAGTGTAGGCCCGCCGACCGTTGAAGTTCTACGTCACCTTTGCAAGCATCAGCGAGAGGTGTCGACTTAAAGTTAAAGATAAGCTTCAAGTCGGAAGCGGCCGCTGTTTGTTACCAGGGGTTTCCACAAATCTCCCAGCCGGCGCACGCGCTTCGGCACATTCTCGATCGTGAAGTCGTCCATCTCAACACCTTTCTCAAGTTCCTTCCAGGTAACCGGCGTTGAGACCGTGGGCAGATCTTTGGGTCGAACGGAATATACCGAGGCCAATGTTCTGCCCCACGCATTTTGATTGTAATCGACCAGTACCCTTCCCTTCGGTCGCCTTGAGACCTGGTACACGGCAGTCAGCAAGTCGCGCGACTGCGAAGTGACCGCAAGGGCGAATTCCTTGGCGAAGGTCCAGACCTGTTTCTGCGTTGGGCCACGGCGGATCGGAACATAGATGTGAATGCCCTTCGATCCGGTCGTCTTGGCGTAGCTGGGAATCTTCAACGAGTCGAGTGCGACCTTCAAGAACAAAGCCGCCTCAACTACTTTTTCAAATGACGCACCGGGTACAGGGTCGAGATCAAAATGCAAATAATCCGGCCGATCTACATCATCGCAACGCGCATACCATTGATTGAGGTCGATGCAGCCAAGATTGATTACCCACAGCAGTGAAGCGAAATCCTGGATCATCGGAAAGTCGATGATGTTCCCCGATGAATGTTCGATGCTACAGATCTCAATCCATGCCGGCCTTGGTGATGGAGCTCGCTTCATGAAAAAGAATTCTGAGGAAGCTCCGTTGGGGTAACGCTTCATCACCATGGCCCGGTCGACTAGGTGAGGGAGCAACGCGGGTGCGATGTCGGCGTAATACTGAATCAAGTCTCGCTTCGTGACGCCCAACTTCGTCCAGAATGGCTTATCCAGGTTGGTCAACTTAACAACACGTCCGTCGATGTCCAGCTCAAGGGACTTCTTATCCTTTGGCAGTTTGATAGCAGGAATGCGCCTCTTTCTAACAGCTTTTGAGTCAGCGCTACGTTGAACAACTGCGGGATGGTATTCCCTGGTAGGAATGTTCGACCTGGGCATTAGTTAAAGGATGACTTTAGCAGCTGAGGTTAGACTTTAAGGAATGAATCTAGCTAGTTCAAGTAAAACATTAGGCCCCTACCGGAGCCCGATGCAAATCGATTGTGTTTGAAACTTTGCTGGGGCAGGAATTCATGACCTCGACAATTCCTCAATCTCAGCCTCAATAGCTCTCAAGCCATTGTTCAAGACACCGCGGTAGGCCGGATGTCGGGCAGTTTCCAGTTGCTGCAGTATTCTGGCTTTTGAGAGCAACAACGACTGCAATCGCTCTTTCTTTTGGCGATCTTCTTGCGTAATGCGAGCCGCGTTCCCAGCCGGGGTCCGCGACTCCACTTCCTCAATCTGATCTGCAACTGCTTTACTTTCCCAACCTCGTGCCAACGCCCTACTCCTCGAATCAGATCACTGTGCCATCTTTAATGATCGCACTCTTGGGGACGATGATGATGCCATCGCGAATATAGTACGAACCGCCTTCCCCATCGGCTTCAGTGACACTGGCTTCATTCAACAGCCTGGTGTTAACGCCAATGCGGGCGTTCTTATCGATGATCGCATGCTTGATAACACTTCCCTCCCCTATCCCAACTCGCGGAACACCCCGCACGAGATCAGTGCGCATGTCCTCAAACGTCTGGTAGTAGTCAGCACCCATTATGTATGACGAATCAATCTGTACCCCTTTGGAGATCCGACTGCGCAAGCCGACCACACAGCTTTTAATCTTTGCTCCATTGATGATGCAGCCGTCGCTGACTATTGAGTCATCTATCTCACTGTTCTCTACCTTTGAAGGCGGTAAGTAACGAGCGCGAGTGTAGACTGGAGCTTCAGCGTCGAAGAGGTTGAATTTTGGAATCTTGGCAGTGAGATCAAGATTCGCTCTATAGAAGGCGCCGATCGTCCCGATGTCCTCCCAGTAACCGTCAAACATGAACGCTTCCACGTGTCCGGTCCTGATCGCTGCCGGAATGATCTCGCGGCCGAAATCAACCCACCTCAGATCTTCCTTAAGCAGACGCTCAAGTTGGTCGTACTTGAAGACATAAATCCCCATCGACGCCAGATAAGGGCGGCGCTTTGCTTCGTTCTCATCGAGCCCCAACTTCGTGGTGTCCACTCGCATTGTGAGCAGCTCATCACCTTTGGGTTTCTCCTTGAACTCAACGATGCGGCCACTCTCATCAGTCTTCAACAAACCAAACTCACTGGCGGGCTGCTCTTCGCAAGGAATCACGGAGACAGTGACGTCCGCGCCTGACTCATAGTGGCGCGTGAGAAAGTCTCGATAGTCCATGCGATACAGATGATCGCCGGAAAGAATCAACAACGTATCGATTCCCCAGTCGCGAATGTGTGGCAGTACTTGTCTGACAGCGTCGGCAGTTCCTTGAAACCATTGGGGACTTTCGTGCGTCTGCTCGGCTGCCAGGATTTCCACGAAGCCATTTGAGAAATGCGAGAAGCGATAGGTTTGGGCTATGTGACGATTCAACGAAGCGGAGTTGAATTGTGTCAGCACAAAGGTGCGCAGGATGTCGGAGTTGATACAGTTCGAAAGCGCAATATCTACCAGTCGATATTTCCCGCCGAGAGGAACGGCGGGTTTAGAACGTTGCTGAGTAAGCGGGAAGAGACGGTTCCCTGCACCACCGCCCAGAATGACAGCCAACAGTCTTGAGTTTGCGGGCATGTTTCGTCACCGACTTAGGGGATGGGAATACAAAGGGAAGGATAGTCGCAAAGCGGCACGGCTATCAAGATTCAAGTCAGAATCTATTTGATCTGGTGGTCGAGGAAGGGGAGCTCAGCGTTTGGCAGTAACCGATCATTGGTCATATCTAATCTGCAGAAGTTCGCAGTTTCTTCAAAATGGCAAATGGGAAATGTCAAATGAGATATGAGCAATGATGGAAAAGGATCTGCGGGAGGCGGAGTTAATAAGCTGACCCTGAGGCTGGCGAAGGCGACTTGCCAGCAGCCTCTTGCGCGATCTTTACCCCAACACTCGCACCGATGCGCGTCGCGCCAGCTTCGACCATCTTGCGTGCATCCTCAAGGCCTTTGACACCGCCAGAGGCTTTGACGCCAAGTTCCGACCCAACGGTGCGACGCATCAAGGCCACATCGGCTACCGTGGCTCCGCCTTTGGAGAAGCCTGTCGAGGTCTTTACAAAGTCCGCACCCGCGTTCTTCGCCGCCACGCAGGCCCGCACCTTTTCGTCATCGGTCAACAAGGCAGTCTCAATGATTACCTTACAAATCGCCTCGTATTCATGGGCCACCTGCACCACGGAACGGATGTCGTGTTCGACCAGGCAATCGTCACCACTCTTTAGCGCGCCGACATTGATCACCATGTCCACTTCTCTTGCCCCATCGAAGATCGCGCGGCGTGCCTCGTAAGCTTTTACATCTGGGAGCGTCGCGCCGAGTGGGAAGCCAATGACAGTACAGACAGGAACGCCGGTACCATGCAGCGCACAAGCAGCTACTCTTACCCAGGTCGGATTCACACAAACTGAGGCAAAGCGGTAAGAGGCTGCCTCTTGACAGAGTTTCTTGATGTCGTCGTCGGTAGCCTCTGGCTTCAACAGAGTGTGATCGACCAAACTGGCCCAATCTCTGGCGGAAGCAGTTTGCCCTAACACCAAACCGATGCGGGCAGCTCCGGCGTCGACTATGCGATGCATTCGCTCAGGACAACGATTGAAGCACTCCGAAGTACAGCCACACAACTGTTGTTGTTCCCCGCCATCGCCATTGAGACGGGCCACAATCGCATCGGTAATCTGCTCCACGAGCAGTTCGTAATCACCGTTGGTTGAGTAGGGCATGTGTGGTAATTCTAGCACGCGCGAAGGTATCAACGCGTGTCCTGGTTTTATCTGTGACCTGACGTCATCGAGATCGAATTACCTTTGCTGATATTGGCGTTCGATAGCCTCGATCTTGTTGACTCTTTTCCGATGGCGCTCTTCACTCAGACTCGTAGAGAGCCACGCACCGACTATCTCACGCATTTCCGCTCCGGTAATTGTCTTACTGCCCAACGTCAGCACGTTCGCGTCGTTGTGTTCCCTTGAATTGCGCGCCACCGCTACTGAGTAGCAGGCGGCTGCCCGCACCCCCGGAACTTTGTTTGCCGTTATCGCGCTACCGACCCCCGCACCATCAATGATGATACCCAAATCAGACGCGCCATCCGCCACCGATCGGGCAACCGCATGGGCGAAGTCCGGATAGTCAACCGCGTCTTCCGAGTTCGTGCCAAAATCCTGAACGCGATGGCCCAACTCATTCAGTAGCACTTTCAACTCTTCCTTCATTTTGAAACCGCCATGATCCGCGCCCACAGCCACCAATTTCGTCGCCTTGGAACCGCGTCTCGCTGCGCGTCTGACGATCTGGATCCCTCTTTCGCTAACGATATCTGCGGCCAATGGAGTCAGTCTCGCTTCCTGGCCGATGCGCAACACCGCCCCCGGTTCCAAACCACGCACATCATCTTCAGTGATGACACTCCTGGACGACTCGTCGCGAGTCACTTCAGCTGTCTCTGTTTGTTCGGGCACGACATTTACAAATCGACTCGGCGTAGTAGCTGGTTCATCAGCAGGCACGGCTTTAGCGAGCACCTCGCGCACTAAAGCACGCACCCGATCTCTGGTCTCATCGTCTGCCATGAACTTAGACTTCGCGCAAATCCAATAATCGCCCAGCGGCGCCGGTTAGTTTGTTTTGTCGGAAAGTGAAATCAACCCGACCTACATAAATACCACTCTTCCCCACCTGGAAGACCAGCGT
>DATFRK010000920.1:0-3891 GCA_035263325.1 Pyrinomonadaceae bacterium
AAGCCCAGGAGAAGTTGGGCTCAACGCCCGAGGAGGTTTCGGCTACGAGCGAGATAGTTCCGGTCGGCGCAATCGTCGTCACTTCGTAGTTACGCGGCGTCAATGGCACATCCCGCGGGATCCCAATCTGGTTGTAGAGAAACTCGCTGTACGCTTCCCGGTTTGGTTCAAATTCCGGGAAGGCGCCCTTCTCGGCGCCCAGGCGATTACTTTCCAGCCACGCCTCACGACGAACAAATCCCATCACTTCGTCCATCAGATCGATCGAAGCTGTGGATCCATAAGTAACGTTTAGCCGCAGACACAAATCAGCAAAGCCCATGATGCCTAAGCCCACCGGACGCGTCCGGTGAACGACATCGTTGATTTCCGGCAATGGCCAGGCACAAGTATCGATAACGTTATCGAGGAAACGCGTGCAGAGCTGCGTCACTTCACGCAGCCGATCCCAATCGATACGCTTCTCTGGATCGTAGAATTTCGCCAGGTCGATCGAACCCAGGTTGCAGGAGTTGGAGAAATGCAGGAATTGTTCACCACAGGGATTGCACGAGTAGATCGGCCCCATCGATTTCATCATGTGGTTATGGCGATTTACTTCATCGATGAAGGCAATGCCTGGTTCCGCGTACTTGTGCGCGCTGGCAACGATGCGGTTCCAGATATCAGGCGCGAACACCATTCCCGGCTTCGGCGCTTCCTCAATGGTGCAACCGGAGAGATCGGCGTTAACAAAGGCCTGTCGATCACAGAAGGTCACGGTCGAGCCGTCAGCTCGTCGATACACCACATAGTCATCATCGCGCACCGGATCATAAATTGATTCAGTCCACGACTCGCCATTGAACTCCAACTGGAACCACTCGTTATTATCAACTGCCTTCAAAAACTTGTCGGTTACATTGACTGAGATATTGAAGTTGGTAAGCGAGTGCTGATCGTTCTTCGCGTGGATAAAACGGAGTACATCCGGATGCGTTACGCGCATCATTCCCATGTTCGCACCGCGCCGCACGCCGCCTTGTTTTACTACGTCGGTAACTTGATTGACGATATTCATGAACGACACTGGACCAGAAGCAACGCCGGTAGCAGAGCTAACCATTGCTCCAGCCGGGCGCAGAAACTCGTAAGTCATGCCCGTGCCACCACCAGTTTGATGAATGGTGGCAGCGGCTTTCGCATGGTCCATAATCCCGATTAGCGAGTCGGGCACTTCCAGCACAAAGCAAGCAGCCAATTGTCCGTTAGGCTTTCCCGCATTCACGAGGCAAGGAGTATTGGGAATGAATTCCCGCTCCAGCATAACCTCGCTCATGGCAGCAAAAAACTTGTCTCGTTTGTCTCGATCTCTTTCCGCTCCTGAAACATGTCCCACGACGCGGCGCACTATGTCAGACCATTCCTCGATAGCCCGGCCCTTTGAATCTTTCAATGAGTAACGCTTGCTAACCACTTTCCTGGCATTCAACCCCAGTTGCTGTGATTTTCGCCTGGAAGTAACTGCGGGAGATTCGATCGAACTGCCCGACTTCTTACCAATAGCTGCGCTCATTGTTTTCTGCCTTTCTCGCGGGAGACCGTGCGAGGGTCAATAACTCTTCCAAAAAACGGTTTGGCTGCCGCGATTGCTCGCGCGCTTGCCTAGTAACTAGGATGTTTGGCGGATACCCCGGTTGGCTCTATTCGAAGCGAAAAATTCGCCGGGAGGGTGGCAAGGGGGGCTCGCCGCTGCTCCTGTTTATTCGCCTCGTCAACAGCGGAGCGGAATATACTCCTTTGCCGGTCGAGTGTCAATATCTTGTGGCCATCTTTTTTTTCAATGCTATAGAGTGTGCTAATTGATAATTCACCTTAAGGACTAAACTACTGATTACTTGTCGCTTCAACTGTCGCAGCCCGGAAAAACTAGCCATGGATGACCTCGGATTCAGCTACGCCAACCGCGGGTTCAAGCCTGATTTCGCTGGGGGTTCGACCTTGATTTCAATGGAGAAAGGTGGCCCATCAAGTCAATTCGTTTGCTCTGATCTTTGTTCTACCAGTGGAACTGTGGGGCCCTATTTGGAGGTACCGGTGGTGCCGGTGTTCGGGAGCAGTAATTCGTAGTTGCCGATGTCTCGATTGTGACTGTCGAGGGCAGCAAAAGTGTCTGAGGTTTCTTCCAGCATCTGCTTGGTCATGGCGATCGAGTCGCTCAACTGTTCGAAATCAAGCGAGGAGACTCGTTCCGGAGTTGGCAAAGTGACTACCTGATCGTTGACCAGGCCAAAGAAGTTTTCGATCGATTGCAATTGTCCTTCAACGAGCTTCACCGACCGTTCGATGTCGTTGAAAGCAGCCACACGTCTTTTCAGTATTTCGACATTGGCCTGCTGGATCCGTCTTTCGCGATCGTCCTTGGCGGCCTGGACCGAGCGCTCCGCCTGCACCAACTGGTTCTGCACTGCCTGACGATTGATCGAGCGCAAATGATGTTTACGTCGACGGTAAACATCGAGCAGATCGACGAAATCTTCCCAACGCTGGTCGAGGCTTTGAATGTTATGCGGTATCTGCTTGGTGCCCGTAAACTTCTTGTAGTTTGAGTAGATCTGATTCTTCATCCAGCGCAGATACTCAACCGCTTCGCGCTCGCGCGGATCGAAAAGCTTAATCAACGCCTCCCGCTGTTGTTCGCGCAGTTTTAAGAGACGGGCCTTTTCGCGACGGTCAACCAGGCGACGATATAAAGAGCTTGCTGGCACGGTGGCTAAATAGAGTCCTTCGGCACCTAAGGCTACGACTAACGGAGTAACATCCTGTACATAAGCAGCAGCTACTGCAAACCCGGCCATTCCCCAAAAATTGATGGGCTCTTTGAATGCCTCTTTCAGATACCTGAGATCAAACTTGGGAAATTGAGCCATAAACTTGATCGACCCGTGCACCTTAACGGTATTAGAGAATTTGTAAGCTGGCCTGATTGCCTGACTTGCATTACTGACAAACTAGATCAGCCGCCAGTGCCGTTGTTGCCACCACCACTGGTCTCAGTTTCGGCAGCAGCTGGAAGCGCCTGTGGGGCTGCGGTATTCGCCGGGCTCAACAACCCCATTTCGCGCTTGTAAGTCAACAACTTGTCTTGCAACTGCATGTCGAGCGCTTCGCGTTCAATCTCCTGCATTTGCGTATCGACCGAAGCGGAACCGAGCTGCATCTTCGCTTCCGCGGCAGCTGCGCGACGATCGATCTTGTCGCGCATTTCGTTAAACGTTGAAGCGTCGTCGCCAAGCTGGAACGACTCCATCGTCTGTGCCAGCTGCTCCTGCAGTTTGGCCTGCTTCGACTGGTTTATCAACTGCATCGCTTCAGCCGTGCGACGCTGCATCTGCAGCACATAGTTGTCACGTGCTTTAAGTGCTTGTTTCGATGCGAGATTTGCGTGCTCAAGTTGCTGACCTGTCTTCTGCAAGTCGATCTGAGCTTGTTGCAATTGGCCGATGTAGGCGGTGGCGATATCGTCTCGCCCCATCTTTACTGAAGCCCTGATCTTCGAATCAAGGTCGACTACTTGAGTTTCAAGCCGCTCCTTATTTTTGGAGAGGAGCTTCTCGGTGGCCATAACTTGCGCGACGGAATTGTTCAATTCCGGAACCCGGTCGCGCATGTCACGGATGGTCTGCTGAAGGATGAGCTCCGGGTCCTCAGTCTTTTCGATAATTCCCCCAAAGAGGGAACGCATTGAGCGCTTCATTCTCGTCCACAGTCCCATTGTCAGCCAACCTCCAGAAGCGAGATTTGATCTCCAAAACTTCTCTCTTTGCGCTCAAAAAACCATACGGCCGAGAAGCGAAACTTCGGACCGGAGCTCCGTCATACTGTACGACGTATACGCTCAGGCGGTTTCAA
>DATFRK010000921.1:0-10954 GCA_035263325.1 Pyrinomonadaceae bacterium
TGATGTCTTCCCCGCCCCGTTCAAAAGAGCACGTCTGACAATGTTCTCTAACTGCCGTGCATTGCCCGGCAACCTCATCTGGCCCAGCGCTTCCAAAAACTCCGAATTGACCGTACGCGGCGCATTTACATTCAACGGCGAGTAGCGCCAAACAAAATGTTCCGTAAGTGGCCGAAGATCTTCTCGGCGCTCACGCAAAGGAGGAATACTTACCGCAAGAACATTCAGCCGGTGGAAGAGGTCTTCCCGGAATGTTCCTTCGCGCACCATCGCTTCCAGATCTTTGTTGGTGGCGGCTATCACTCGCACATCAATCGCCACCTCCCTGTCGTAGCCGACCCCAAGCACACGCTCTTCCTGCAAAGCACGGAGCAGTTTTGCCTGTAGCGATTGACTCAACTCGCCGATCTCGTCAAGGAAAAGCACCCCGCCTTCCGCGGATCTGAACAGTCCTTTGCGATCAGTGTCGGCGCCGGTAAAGGCACCTTTCCGGTGTCCGAACAACTCACTCTCAGCCAGGCCGGCACTGATGGCTCCACAATTTGCCGCGACGAACGGTCCCTGGCTGCGTTTACTGTCCAATCGATGCAGCGCATTGGCTATCAACTCTTTGCCGGTGCCAGTTTCGCCGTTAATCAACACCGGAAAATCACTCAGCGCACTAACTCGAGTTACCCAACGAAACACAGAAAGCATTTGCGGACTCTCTCCAATAATGCGGAGAGAGCGCATCTGCTCTTTGATCCGTCGCTCTTCGTGGTCTCGTTCAGTCTCACTACGCCAGACTTTCGTTAATGCGGTCTGTAGTTCGCTCGCGTACGTTTCGGCGTGGCTGTCGAGTAACAAGAACGAACCATTAAGCAAGGCTCGACAACGAGTGCCGATGGGCGAGGAAAACACCCTGTCTTCATACGAAACGATCTTGAGATCTTTGAGTTTGAGCTCTTTGATGATGCCGAAACTCTCTGGCTCGGGAATCGAGTTCATACCCAGGGCAACCAGTGCCAGGCTCCCCGTCAGCGCAGACCCTAACTCATCAACTTCAGAAATCTCCTGGACTTCCCGGACATTTGCTCCCCAGGAGGTAACCAGCTGGTTGATTCTTTGCCGGCGATCGACATCCCGATCCCAAAGCACTACGACCGGTCTCAGACCGTCATTCGCTGGCGTAACCTGTCTTGCTTCTCCGGAACACGATGGTGCTACGGGGATCATCGTCGATAGCGGGCGAGACACTATGTATTTCCTCTGGTGGAACTTCCTCCGCTTCAACCTGCGGGGGTGCAGGTCTAGGTGGGGCGGCCCGTTTTGAGCCGCGCGGACGAGGTTTGCTTGGATTCAGTCGGGGAGCAGAGTGAATTGGTAAACGTATTGCTTTTTTTGCGAGTCGGAGTAAACTCCGAGTCAATCAAGTAGCTGGAATCCGGAAGACACCTCCCAGTCGTCATCCAATCTTTGAATCTCTAAAAAGGAAGTTGTTGAACCTGCGACGATATTACCGTCGACCCTGAGATTTTTTTGCCGCCCAGTCTCCGATAAATGGGAGGGACGTGTTGTATGTCATTGCTATTACGTGTCTTTCACTCACTGACCGTTAGCTTGATCATTATTAATCCAGTCCTCGCGCAGTCACAATCAGCCACCACTCTTAAACCTGCTCGCTCCACTCCAACTTCCGCTGAAACAGCAGTGCTCAACGTCGTGGAGCGCTACTATGATCTTCTCGCCCATAAAAACCTTGACGAACTAAAAAAACTTTGGAGCGCAAACTCGGCGGAGGCTGAAGCACGACAAAAAGCCACAGTTGACCTCTTTGCTCAAAGCAAGACTATTGCTGTGCGAAGCTTCAGCGTGCGTCAACTAAATGTGACCGCTGACAAGGCGCTGGTGCGAGTAGTCGCCGACCTGGAGGTGATTGACTCAACCACTAACCGCGAGAGGCCAGATTACGCTACGCAACCGCGTACGCTTGACTGCGTGCGCGAGACCGACGGCTGGAGGGTTGTCTCAGAAGTGTCTTCGTATGATGAGCTGGCACTCAAACTACTAGCCGCCGGAAGCGACAATGACCGGGATTCACTTCTCAGCGCTGAAACGGAATTGATAACTCCGCAACTGTCGCGCGCAATTTCTCGCACTAGCGACAAGCTGCGCGATGGAAAACGGTACCCGCAAGCACTCGTCGCCGGCCAACTCGCACTCAAAGTAGCTGAACAATTGAATGACCGTCTGAGCCAGGCCGTGGCCTGGGAAATGATTGGTAGGGCGTACGCTGGACCGCGCGATTACCGCACTGCGATAGAGAAGTTCCAACGGAGCCTGGCCCTGTTTGAAGCACTCGCTGATCGACAAAGTGCCTCAAGCGTGATGGGGCGCATCGCGAGTTGTTATTACTACCTGGAAAACTACCAGGCCGCTATCCAGATGAATCTCAAAAGGTTAAAGCTCAAGGAAGAACTGAACGACCGGGAGTGGATAGCGGGCACGTTGGACGACATTGCTACAGCGCACTTTCGCCTCGGCAACTATCAAGACGCGATTGCTGCCGTGCAGCGGGCCATTCCGATCTACGAAGAATTGAAAGACGACGGCGGCGTCGCGCGAATGCTCTTCTTGCTGGGCAATATTCAACTCGAGCAAGGCGACTATGAACAGTCGATAGCCAATTATCAAAAAGGTGGGGCTATCTTTGCCAGGCTCGGCGACGCGATTGGACCACCATTGGCTACGCTAAGCATCGGTGAGGCTTACAGCGGCCTGGGTGACTACAACAAAGCGCTGAGCGCTTATGAAAAAGCCCTGGCTGACTTCACTGCGAACCAGAATCCGACGCGCATGGCCCAGGCACTCTACGATATCGGTACAGTTTACGCTGTGTTGACCGACTACGAACGAGCTCGCGATTACTTCCGCCGCAGCCTGGCTCTTTATGAAAAGGCCAGTCGCCTGCTGGGACGCGCCGAATCACTTAACGCCATCGGCAACAGTTATCGTAACCAGGGAGACTACGTTCGCGCACTTGAGTACCTGGGCCAGGGATTGAAGCTGCTGGAGGAGTCGGAGCGTAAGCCAGGAATCGCCGCTGCGCTCACCGAGATTGGCGACCTCTATTTGCAGCAGGGAGATGAAAGCCAGGCGTTGGAATTTTACGACCGCAGTCAGGCACTCTTCACCACCCTCGGTAACAAAGAAAAGTTGGCAGCATTGACCAGTCGGCGCGGGATGCTGCAAGAGCATCGCGGCAACTACGGCGAGGCGCTCGCCAATTACAAGCAGAGCTTGTCTGCCTACAAGGAGATTCGAAACAAACACGGCATGGCGGAATCGCTCTCCCGGTTGGGCAATGCTTTCATGTTGCTCAAGCAACCCGAGAATGCAGAGGCTAGCTATGCTGAAAGTCAGGCGCTCTTTACCGAAGTCGGAAACAAGAACGGCGTCGCCTCAGCGCTGCTGGGCCTCGCCCGCCTGGACCAGGTTCGTGGCAATCACGCGAAGGCTATTTCCGTCGCGGAAGCAGCAGCCGAATTGGCCGAGAACAGTAGCAACCGGGAGCTGCTTTGGGAACTCAACAGTCTGATCGGGAAGTCGCAGGTTGCGCTGAAACAACCAGACCTGGCCCAGCGAGCCTTCGAGCGCGCGGTTTCTCAGATCGAGCTGTTGCGCACTCAAACCGCCGGCAGTGAGTCGGCCCGCCGGTACTTTCTTGAACACCGGCTTGGACCATACCACTCGCTAATCACTTTGCTCATTGAGCAAAACAAACCTGATGAAGCCCTCGTTTGGGCTGAACGTTCAAAGGCGCGCGTACTACTCGACGTTATGCAAAGCGGACGCGTTGACATACGCCGGGCCATGACGAGCGATGAACAACAGGAAGAGCGAAGACTTCGCGGTGAATTGATTTCCCTCAACACCCAGCTAACCCGCGCCGATCAGGCAACACAATCTGAGCCAGCCAGGCTCAAGGAAGTAAGAACACAACTGGATAAGACACGGCTTAGTTACGAGTCCTTTCAGAACTCCCTTTACGCTGCCCACCCTGAGCTAAGGATCCAACGAGGTGAGGCGCCGGTTATCAAGCCGGAAGAAATAGCGACGCTACTCCAGGACCCGGCTACTGTTGTTCTGGAATATGTAGTGACGGATGAGGCGACGTACACTTTTGCGGTAACCAAGGCTGCCGGTGCCAAAGCGGTGAACGTTCGCACCTTCACTGTGCCAATCAAGCGGGCAGAACTCGTCAAACGGACCGAAGGCTTTCGTCAACAACTCGCCACTCGCGATCTGGCGTTCCGAGACAGCGCTCATCAACTCTACGATCTTTTGGTTCGACCGGCCCAGTCTCAATTAAGCGGGAAAACAAACCTGATTATTGTTCCTGACGACATGTTGCTGGGGCTTCCGTTCCAGGCGCTACTGACAGCGGCGGGTCGATTTGTGATCCAGGAGAAGAGCGTATCGTACGCGCCATCCTTGAGTGCGTTACAGCACATGACCATGCGCCATCGGCCGCAGACCAATGCTGCACTTTCCGACTTGCTCGCCTTTGGCAATCCGCTACTCAACCAAGAGACCATCGCCCGGGCCTCGCTCGCGATGCGTTATGCAAACCTTCGTCCGTTGCCGGAAGCCGAACAGGAAGTTAAGGCCCTCGGCCGTCTGTATGGCCCGACGCACAGCAAAGTTTACGTTGGCGCCAGTGCCCGGGAAGACTGGGCCAAGGCAGAAGCTCAACGTGCCCGTGTCTTGCACTTCGCAACTCATGCAACGCTCAACAATGGGGCGCCTATGTATTCCCACCTGGTCCTGGCCCAGGGAAACGATGCTGAAGATGGGCTACTTGAAGCGTGGGAATTGATGGAGTTGAACTTGAATGCCGATCTGGTGGTGCTCTCAGCGTGTGAGACGGCGCGTGGTCAGTTCGACGCTGGTGAAGGAATGATCGGGTTGACCTGGGCGCTGTTCGTAGCAGGGGCGCCAACCACAGTCGTCAGTCAGTGGCAAGTTGAATCGGCCAGCACTCGCGATCTGATGGTGAACTTTCATCGCAACCTCAGTTCCCGGCTCCACCCTGCCTTCTCATCCTTCACCGGCTCCCCGTCCGGCGTCAGTTCTGTATCAAACACTGGCGGGACAAAGATCACGAAAGCTGAAGCACTACGTCAGGCGGCTCTAAAACTCTTGAAAGATCCAGAAACCAGCCACCCCTTCTACTGGGCGGGCTTCGTGCTCATGGGCGATCCGCGCTGAAGATACCACTGGCTTCAGCCGGTGGAGTTTCAATTTCTACCTACTCAGAGCTTGCCCCGAACGAGGGGAGATACCACCGACTTTAGTCGGTGGAGTTTCAATTTCTACCTAATAAAGGCTCCCAATCTTTTCTTACAGATACCACCGACTTCAGTCGGTGGAGGTTCAATTTCCGCCTCTTTGGAGAAGAAAATGGCATAACTTGAAACTCCACCCGACTAAAGTCGGTGGTATCTCTCCTCATTCGGGCAAATCCTTGACTAGGTTGAAACTGAAGTACCACCCGGCTGAAGCCGGTGGTATTGCACTACCTTCGCAAACCCTGCACTTGCCCTAACAACTTCTTCGCCACTGCAGACTGTGGATTAGCCCTCTGCAAGGCGCGAAACTCTTTTTCTGCCTGGTCCAACAGTCCTGCATCGGCATACAGCAACCCCATCGTCAAATGTGATGACGCATAAGCTCGCTGTGCTTTTGCCAGTTCATCCGCCTTTTCGCCATCAAGCACACGAAACTTTGCCTGCCGCGCCGGCGGACGTGGGACCCTGAACTCCTGACCAGCTTTAGTTGCTTTAACTTGCCATGAGTAAATCCCACCCCGACGGAGTGGTTGGACTGCTGTCCAGGTAGCGGCGCTAAGCGGGGCACTGGCAGTTACCAGGTTGAAGTTTTCGTCATAGATTTCGATGACGTACGCGGTCGCTCCATCCAACCGGGTCCACTGGAAAGTCGGACGATCAGATAAAGTGACTTTGCCAATCGGCTCACTGACGGAAAACTCATCTGTATGTTCATCACTGGTCATCAGCGCACCCTCCGGTCGATTTAGACCTGCGAGCATGCCCGATCTCTCAATGTGTTGCGTGCGCAGTGCCTGCTTTATCTTTCGCTGGTACATTGCCGGTAAGTTATCAACGCCGGAAAGGTTGCCCTCGTGATCCAGTCTGACTCGACCTTCACCGTCATTCAGCTCAGCGATTGCTTCAGCTTCACTCTCAGGGCCAGGCGAATCCATTGCTGTAACTGATGGTCCCTCCGCAGTGGTTGCTTGTGGGGTGGGAGCCACAACTGTAACTTCAGTCTTGGGTATATCTACTTTCCGGTTCGCTCGCCAAACTAGCCACGCGCTCAAGCCGAGCAGCAGCACTGCGAGTGCAGAGCCAAATGCCAGTCGTGGTTGCCACCATGAATCGGATAAGAAGGACAAGAGGCTACGCTGGCGGCGTGCGGTTGTCACAGGAATTGTTTCCGGACGATATTCTCGGTCGAGGTTGGGCGCGACGTCATTTCGGAACGCTCGTAAATCTTCGACTGCCAGGGAACACTCATCACAAACCGCCAGGTGATCTTTGACGATGTTTGGATCCTCTGCTGCTTGCTTCCCCTCAACATAGTTGGCGATCTCTTCGACCGTCAGATGTCCGTATTTTTCGGGAGCGAAAGGAGTTTCCGCCTGCGGGCAAAAGAGTTCTGCGCGCAGGGCCATGAACGCCGTATCGTCACTTGAGACTTGCGCTACGTCCTTACGGCAGGTTTCACACAGCGCCAGATGGTCCGACAGGTTGAGCAATTCCGCCCCGGAAAGCTCTTGCCGGAGATAGTCCTCAACCTGACTTTGAGTAAGATGTGCTAACAAGTTGTGGTGCCTCGAACCGGTTGGGCGTAACCGTTATTAACTTTATAAGTTGCTGAAAATCTCAGCTTATTACCGTCGACTCAGATAAATCCCCTGAGCCGGCGTTTCAATCGTTCCCGGGCGGACTTGCGGGCGTTGATTACCTGTTGTCGAGTCAGGGAAAACCGTTCCGCAATGCGGGTATCTTCTAACGGCAGTTCACCCCACAACTCGCTGAACTCTTCGGCACTCATTCCGAGGGTGTCGGCCAGTTCGCGAACACTCGCGATCCCGGCCACCGGAAAAAGCGCGATGCAGCCACGTCCTTCGGCGCCTTTCAGATTGAGTAACAACGCCGCGCGCTGATTCAGTGGCAACTGCTTCAATTCTTCCCAAAGTCTTCGCAAAAAGAATCGCTTCTCGGTCTGCCAGGCAACATCCGCACCGGTTCCGGCCGCTACTCGGGCCATGGCCTCCGCATTTTGGTCGGTGCAGTCAACTGGTTGGTCCTTTACGTCCAATAGAGCCGCGAGCGTCGTAATTAATTCGTCGAATTCGATCGGGGCGCCGACGCGATTGAACACGGCAGCCAGAATCTCGCTCGTTTCGTTGGGCCGATCACCCGCCCGGAGCAGCCTGACGCGAGCCAGCAGACTCTGGTCGTCTGCGAGTGAGTCGCTCAAACCTTTGGCTGCTGTCAGTCTCAGACCTTGCCAGACCGCAAAGCCCGCTACCAGTTTTTGACTTTCGTTTCGCCACAGGGCAAATCCTCGCTGGCGGGTGAGCAGGTAGTGCAAGTGATTCTTGAGTGCGTATCGTTCGGGAAATCGGCGTCTCATCCAGCGTGAGCAGGCGCGATGAGCGATCACGGCTGCCAAACCACGCACATCGGTGATTGGTTCTGTCTCGGGCCGTTCTTCAAACTTCTGCAATTCCCCGAGCAAGTCGACCAACACTTCCTGGCCAATGTCTTCAGCCTCGGCCCGCTCCGCGGCGTCAGAATTCAGGTGGAGTTTGTAGCGGATCACTCCGCGTACAACTGGCTCGACGTGGCTAGTAATTAAGTCGGAAAGAATTTTCTCGGCCTGCTCGTGATCGGCGGCCAGCAACACCGGTTGGAGGAGAGGGTCCGTATTGGCTAAAAAAGGGTGGACCGTCTCCTTCGGAAAGAGGTCGGTGTCAGTGGGGAGTGAGTCAGCGCTCGTGGCCGGAGGTTTTCGGCCAGTCGCTTTAAATTGCTTTGCGCGGAATTCCCACACGACAAGTAGGTCTTTGAGGCGTCAGGTTGAAAATGACCGTGCCGGGGGACTCTAGATCAGCGAATTACACTCAACGCGAGGATAGGCAGTTGAACGTCGGAACAATCTAAATCTTGCCCGCAAAATCTGCAAATGCCGAAGCCAACCTGACTTCTCACTCTCCCCGGCCTTCAGGCCAGAGTTCATGAGCAGCTGGAAATAGTCGAAGTCATTTTATGGGTAATCAGAGGAGTACAACTATAAAGGTGTGCTTGACCAACACATCGGCGCCTCTATAATAACGCCCTCGCGTTGCTGGGCAGGTTTTCTTCCTCTTGTAAACAAGCATTCAGGCTAGAACAATTTAGGCGCAGGGAAGCCTCGTTGGATTGACACTTAGACTGCCTCGGACCGCCGCAACGGCAGCTCAAATAATGGCGCGACCCAATTCGACTTATACTTACCTACCGCCGCTGCTGTTTTCCGCTACTCTCTTTACCAGCGCCGGTCTGCTGTTTTGGATTCAGCCACTGATTGCCAAAACTCTGTTACCAATCCTGGGTGGAGCTCCAGCAGTTTGGAATACGTGTCTACTCTTTTTCCAGAGCCTGCTGCTGCTCGGTTACCTTTATGCCCTCGCATCCTCGAGATGGCTCAGCCTGCAGTCTCAGGCGGCACTGCATGTCTTTCTTCTACTGTTGATTGCAATCTACCTCTTCCGGTCTCCCGCTCAGGCACCGGTCCTCACGGCTTTACAACACGAAAATCCTACCCGCTGGTTACTGGAAAATCTTCTGTTCACAGTAGGGCCACCATTCTTCATCATTTCCGCCAGTAATCCTTTACTGCAGAGTTGGTTTTCAAGGTTACGACATCACCTGGCGGTTGATCCCTATTTTCTGTTCGCCGCGAGCAATGCCGGAAGCTTGATCGCACTGGTAGCGTTTCCTTTCTTATTAGAACCAAGTTTTGGTTTGAATAGGCAGTTCCAACTCTGGCGCGTGGGCTTTGTCGTCTTGGTTGTCCTGACGTCTGTAATTGCGTTAGCCTTAAAACCTCTGGCTACCGTCTCAATGCCTGGCCCACCCGAACTAGACTTTCAAACTTCGCCAATCTCACCTGAGAGCGATCCCAAACCGAAAGTTACTGTAGTGCGTCGCCTTCGTTGGCTAGCACTTTCGTTTGTTCCTTCAAGTCTGATGCTCGGCGTTACGACCTACATCACCACAGACGTGGCGGCCGTGCCGCTGCTTTGGGTCATTCCCTTAGCTCTCTACTTGCTCACTTTTGTCCTGGCGTTTTCAAAAAAGCAGTTTGTATCGCCCAACTCACTGAATCGTCTGTTGATGGTCGCGGCCCTCGTGGTGACTCTGATCCTCTCCTCTGGGGCGACAGAACCCGCCTTGGTTTTGATCCTGGCCAACCTTGGCTTCTTCTTTATTGCCGCGATGATGTGTCATGGGCAACTAGCTAACGATAGACCATCCGTCACGCATCTGGCGGAATACTATTTATGGATTGCGGTCGGCGGCGCGCTCGGTAGCGTTTTCAATGTGTTAATTGCGCCGGTCTTATTCACCTCGATTCTCGAGTATCCTGTCGCAATTGTAATTGCCTGCATGCTGCAACAAACTGAGCGAAGTCTTGCTGAGGCTGGTAATCAGGGTTTGCGCCGCAGGTACCTGGATGTTATTTATCCTTTAGCCCTTTACGTCTTGACGGTAGGCTTGGGCTTTCTGGTCACCCACGTACGCCCTGGCTCTTCCATCATTAACTTGTTCATCGTTCTCGGCATTCCCTTAATAATCATCAACCACTTTTTTAGGGAACGACCAATACGCTTTGGCCTGGGTCTCTGCGCGGTGATGCTCGCCAGTGTTTTTTACTCCGGACTTACAGACCGCACGGTCCACGTGGTGAGAAATTTTTTTGGTACCTCCCGCGTAACGACAGACTCAAGGGGAAGGATTAATAGTTTTTACAGTGGCAACACTGTCCACGGCCGGCAGTTTGTCAATCAATCCCAGCGCTGCGAATCTCTTTCTTATCATCACGAGAATGGACCATTGGGCCAGGTGATGGCAGTTTTCAATGCCGCTCCTGCGAACCCGCATGTGGCGGTGATCGGGCTGGGAATTGGCGCCATGGCCCCGTACTCCAAACCTACTCAGGAGTGGACGTTTTACGAAATCAATCCGGATGTCATAAAACTGGCCCGCAACTCCCAATATTTTACCTACTTGCAAGACTGTGCGAGTGGCGCAGTGAACGTAGTTGAAGGAGATGCTCGCTTGAATTTGCTGAGCGCTGAGGCGGGCTATTACGGCTTAATTGTGTTCGACGCTTTCAGCTCCGATGCCGTTCCGGTCCATTTGATTACCGAGCAAGCGCTTGACCTTTACCTCTCAAAGCTAGCGGCAGGAGGAATACTGGCGTTCAATGTATCCAACCGCAGTTTGAATTTGAAGCCGATCCTTGCTGACCTGGCAGCAAGCAGAAAACTGATCTGCATTGGGTTTGACGACTTGAAGCCCAGCTCTTTGGAGGGCAAGGATCCGTCTCAGTGGGTGGTGATGGCTCGTTCCGCCGCGGAGATCAGCAACCTGTCGATCAATACACAGTGGCAGCGGCTCAACGGGAAGCAAGGCGCGCGAGTTTGGAGCGACGATTTCTCAAATATCCTTCGTGCCATCAAGTGGCAATAGTGAGCGTTGGGTTCTGATGCCAGCCTGGCACGTTCAGTGATGTCCTCCCTCGCATGTTCGTGATGCCCGCCTCGCATGTTCGTGATGCCCGCCTCCCAACCCCTAGTCTGGTGTTTCTAAAGTTGGCTGCTTTGATCGCCGCCTGA
>DATFRK010000922.1:0-10260 GCA_035263325.1 Pyrinomonadaceae bacterium
TTTACTGAATGTAGGTTATCAGTTTGTTGGGTGCGCTGCTGCGGGCATCATACTCGCCCTGTGGAAGCCCAGGTCTGCAAAGGAGGCTGCCACCCAACCGGCGTAACAATCCCTTGAGTTAACACTTTTTTAGAGAACGCAAACTTCGTCTGCAATGTCGGAGTTGATTACCGGCGATGAGTCATGGAACCGGATGACCGAGGCCGAAAAGACCGAGGTTGTTCGCGGCGGACGCGCCACCCTTCGCCAACTTACGCAGGGACTCCTTGATGGCCCAGAACAACTCCGTGATGCCTGTCGCAACTACCTAATTCACACCGGTACGTCCCTCGCAGAACTGCCGCTGGACGGCTTACCGATTGACCAGCGACGCGGAGACGTACTTGCTGAGCAATCGGTCCGCGCCTCCCTAACATCACTGGTCCCGAGCAGCAGAGGCCGGCTCAGCTATCGAAAAGCGAGACGCAGGTTTGCCTTGCCGGAGGGGTTCTCGCCTAAGCTGCAACGACACGGCCGCGCGATTCTGCTGGAAGAAAATATCTATTGCCTTCCCAACAGCCAGGAATTCGTGCCGGTTCAACCCAAAGGACCGCTGGGCCAGGGACATCACCTTTATGCCTTGCTCACGATTGCCCAACACCAGGCAGGAAAGCGTGGCTCGGTCTACATCCGCAATGATGGCCGAATCTTTGACTACAGTTTTGATACGAGGGATCCGCAGCGAGATCTGTTTGATACTGGTTACACGATTTACGACCTGGAACGAACCGGCAGGTACGTTAAACCGCCACGCGCGCAGAAGGCGAAGCCAGTGCGAAAGAGAAAACGAAAACTCGCCCGATCACGAGCGAGTAAAGCCTGAGAGGGAAAGTCTGGGATTGAGGGTCAAGCCGGTGGTTGCGCCTGCTTAGGCGGCGATTCGAGCAGGCCCTCAACGACCTGGGCCACCTGCGACAAGGGCTTGGGTTTCCTGAGAAAGGCATCAGCGCCGAAGCGTCGGGCTTCATCTTCCATTTCCGCTGAACCATAGGCGGTGAGAACGACGATCCTGGTAAGTGGATTGCGATCGCGGATTACCTTGATCATGTCGAGGCCGTCCGGATTGCGCGCGGTACCCAGCCTGAGGTCCTGGATGACGACTTTGTAATCGGTGGTCGAAATCATTCGCTCGGCTTCCTCGCGCTCCTGCGCGGTATCCACGGCGTAGCCATGCAATGAGAAGTACTCGCTCATTGAGAAGCAGATGGATTCTTCGTCATCGACAACGAGCAGGCGAGGCATCGGTTCTTCCTTAGTCTCTTCACGGCCAATCACCATTTGCAGCAACTTGCCGGAGACTTTCTTGAGTTTTCCAAAACGACTATGCTTCACAGTTTCTGGTTGGCCCCAGGACAGTGTGTCGAGACCCACCGTCCTTGCCCTGGCATTCAAGATGAAGATCTTACCTACCGCTTGTTCGAAAAGGATCACTCGTAACCGTCACTCCTTGTCTTTGACCAAGCCTCAGCCGTCAAGCGAAGGTTGCTGAGGTCTTTCCGCGCGCTCATACCGAACTGTTGGGGGCTGATATCTGGAGAGGGACTACCATTCTGCGCCGCAAAATGCGAGCAGCGCAAGGTGAGAAGCAATGTTTTCCGGTACCGGTCAAGGTGCGTTAGACGGTACCTTACGGGAGCGACGCCTGGGCTGACGGACACTCGAGTTCTTGTGGCAAACCATTTACCTATCGCTGACTTCATCGTCTAGCTCCCCACGAGTTGATAGCGATGAGGTCAGGCAGTTGGCACCAAGATCCTTAACTGAAAAAGATCTTCCTACTTGCTGCCCGATCCAGAAGCTATATTGCTATAGCCGCCCGCACATTGGGTCTTTGCTGGACAGGAATGCTCATTCTGCCAGACACACTGGGCGACGCTGGCTTAGTGATTATGTAAAGGAGAACCTCGCAGACCTCGCGGGTTCCAGTCCCTATCGTGTTCCCCTGGTTATCTTGCAGAGCGTAGATCCTTCCATTGACATCCAGCGGAAGTATCATCGGTTCAGCGTACATTCACAGTTCTCCCCTTGACGCCCGACCTTGTTTACACGAGGCGGCGAATTCTCACTCTCAACATTTCGCACTAACACTTCAGCGAAAACTGACGTGCTAATTACGAACTTTAAACCATCTACGAATCACAGCTCCGGCGCCCACTAATGCCGATCCCAGCAGCAACATGCTGGTTGGTTCAGGCATTAAGCTCGTCGCCGGTGTCGCTTCAACCGCATACGGATAAACCGAGATGCAGGCCAATATCAGAATCGCAAACAGCAAAAACAACTTACGCATTGCCAAGTCTCCTGTTTGATCATGAGTGGGAGTCTCAATCACACTCAGAAAACCCTTGTCGGGGTATTCTTGAGTTCCGCAGATGCCCTGGGCTAGCAACACCTGCGGAGACTCTACAAGTCCCTCCCGATCGCTTCCGATCAAGAGTGGTCAAAAAATCAATTCGATTTCCGGCGACGCCGGCGAATTCCAGCTGCGAGACCCATAACTCCGGTTCCCAGCAAGAGCATGCTGGTGGGTTCCGGTACGCTGGCGATATTCTCGGTACCGGTGCCGAAGAAAAAGGTTACGCCGCCAATCTGAACGTCAGGTGGCAAGTTCGCAAACGTAAGTGAAAAGGTAATGCTGTTTTTCACAAACGGATTGTGTGGGTCATTGCCATTTACGGATCCGTTACCTGTGTACAGGTTGGAACCGTTTGGTGGTCCGACGACCAGTTCGTCAGGGTTTTGGTTTCCCGGACTGGCGAAGCCTAGAGCCGTCAGCTTGAAGTTTCCGCCCGAGTTGACAGGAAAGCCCCAGAACGTGGTGCCGTCGCCTGCACTGGTATAGGTTCCATTGTCGGCGATCGTGATGTGTTCACCGTGTTGGCCAGTCAGAACTGCCGGGCCAACTCCGTTGATTGAGAAACCCAATCCACTGACTGCCTGGGCCACATCGAAATTGGGCACCTGCCCCTGAAGATTCTCGAGTTTGATCGTTAAGACATTGCCGGCCTGGCTAAAAGTGACCTTTGCGTTGACGGATCCGCCAGAAGTGGTGGCTCCGACAGGGGTTAGAAACACTTGGTCTGCCTTGGCTACTGAAGCACCAAGCCCAAGCATTAAAAGGGCCAGCGCTGGGAGTAGCGCATGGCGTGAAGTTAAAAATTTAAGCATTCTTTACCTACTCCTGGATCAACTCCGCGAGATGACCCCCGTGATTACAAAACCGACTGGTTCATGAGAGCGGTGCGGGGCAAACGCAGGCTCAATTGATCTCAGCCAAAAACTCCCCGGTCGGGTCAGGGAGACTACACCTGTAGATTGGCACGTGCCCTCCGGTTGCAAAGCCTAGGCCACAAATGGAGGGGCTACTCCACGTAGGAAAACGCGTAATTTGTTTGCTAATTGGGTCAGCTAATTTTCTGACGGGGATGGCGTGTCTGAGATTCAGACTGGTGTTCTAGACTTTAGACGCGGCGATCTGGTGCTTCTTGATCTTCTGATAGAGGGAACTGCGCGGGATGCCGAGGCGTTTGGCGGCCTTTTCCACTCTTCCTTGCTCTTCCTGGAGGACGCGCTCAATGTGTTGCTTTTCCAGTTCGATGAGCGTCAACCGGGAGTCGAAGAATGGTGCTCCCAGGTTAGCCTGACCATCGAAATGTAGATCTTTAAGACCAATTCTCTTCTGGTCACTCAACAGGACTGCCCGCTCGATAACGTTCCGCAGTTCGCGCACGTTGCCGGGCCACGAATAAGCCTGGAGTGCCTTAACGCTTCCTTCGTCGAGCTGAATATCCGGCCGACCAAGATCCGAAGAAAGTTTGTGCAACAGGTATTGGGCCATGGTGGGAATGTCTTCAACCCGTTCGCGCAGTGCGGGAAAGGAGAGGGGAATTGTGCTGATCCGGAAATAAAGGTCATCACGGAACTTCTTCTCTCGAACCAGTGAGCCGATGTCCTGGTGAGTGGCGGCGATCAAGCGCACATCAACTTGTCTGTCTCGCACATCTCCGACGCGACGAAAGCGCTTCTCTTCTAAGACTTTCAAAAGCTTGGGCTGGATCTGCAGATCGACATCGCCAACTTCATCAAGAAAGATAGAGCCGCGGTGGGCCACTTCAAACAACCCTTGTTTCGAGGCCGTGGCACTGGTGAAGGCTCCCTTTTCATGACCAAAGAGTTCGGTCTCCAGTAACTCCCGCGAGAGACCCGCGCAATTCAGATCAACAAACGCCTCATCAGCACGAGGACTGTTTTCATGAAGCCAACGCGCCAGTACACCTTTGCCTGTTCCAGTCTCACCCAGGATCAACACCGGACTTTCGGAAGCCAGAATTCTTTTTGCTTGTTCAGCCAGGCTACGAATTGCGGGACTGGTGCCGATGAAGGGATCGATGGCTTGTCGCACTTGTCGCGACTTGCTGGCCAACTGCTTGTGATGGTTTCGTTGTCGTTCCAGGAGTCGTTGCAGGATCACTTGGAGTGCGGGTAGTTCAAGTGGTTTTGTCAGGAACTGTTCGGCACCCTCTTTAATTGCTCTGACTGCCAGGTCGATAGAGCCGTGAGCGGTGAGCACCAAGAGCGGAATGTTTGAGTCGATCTCCTTAAGCCGGGGAATCAAATCGAGGGCGGTGCCGTCCGGCAGCATGTAGTCTGCAATTACGATGTCCGGCCGGCTGGTGCGAAAAATGTGTTGGGCGTCCTGACAACTCTCTGCTTCTTCAACTTCGTAACCTTGCTGTTCAAGAAAATCGCGGATACCGAAACGAACTCCGGACTCGTCGTCTACTACTAGGACCCTATTTCTGGCCATCAACTTCCCCCTCTACCGGCAACGGGAATCTGGCCACCATGCATGCTCCGCCTTCAGAATTGTTACCCGCCACTAATCTACCCCCGTGCTCTTCCATGATGCGCTGAGCAATGGCCAATCCGAGGCCCGTGCCGCCGCGCCGTTTTGAGAAAAATGGCTCGAAAATCTTTTGCATATCCGGCTGAGAAATTCCTGCACCCTGGTCTTTGATCGACACCTGAATCCATTCTTGCTTACCTTCTGCGATGCGGCGAGCCTCGACGGTCACCACGCCTCCAGCCGGAGAATGTTGAATAGCATTTTCGATCAGGTTAACAAAGACCTTGGACAACCGTCGACGATCAAGTTTGATCTGCGGTAGTGATTCTAAAATATCGTCTACTAGAGTCACCCGGGCCACTTCGGCGGCCGGCAGACAGGCGCGAATTGAGCGACCAATCATCTCTTCAATTGGTACCAGGTAGAGGTCGCTGCGGAAGGGTTTGCCATACTCGAGCAGTTCTTCCATCAGCACCGTCAGGCGGCCAATCTCATCACGCAGGACATTCGTATAACGCAGGTACTCGGTGCGGTCGCTAAATCTTGTTTCAAAAGCATCGAGGATTGAAGAGATGCCAAAAAGAGGATTCCTCACTTCATGGGCCACGCCGGCAACCAGTGAACCCAGTAACGACATCATTTCGCTTTGCCGCAACGAAGCTTCAAGTTCCACTCGCTTACTGATGTCCTGGGCCACCAGGATCACTCTCTCGCCAAATGAACCAAATTCATTGATTACATAGAGCGTCAGATCCCACGTCTTGTCGGTGACCTCGTCTTTGATCTCTTCAGAGACCGGCGTGTGACTATGCCGCATTCCCTCAATCAATTCGCTGGCTTTTTTCCAGGGCTGACACTCACCGAGGTCTGCTACATTCCGCCCGACGATCTTTTCCGCTTCGATCCCTACAATTTGCTCAGCTGCCTCGTTTGAACGTTTGATCGTACCGTCCAGGTCGACAATCAGAACTGGAAACTCGATGGCGTTAAAGGTCTGTCGCCACTCCATGGCTGACTGTTGCAGCGACGCATGCATCCGCTGTTGTTTTTCATCCAGCAGTTTACGTTCGGTGACGTCGTTGACAATGACCAGCTTGCCCTTTCTGCCGTCGAAGATCACTTTGTGGGAACTGACCTCCACGTAAATGATCTTCTTGTCTCGCGTTTGGTGTCGCCAGGGGCTGGAGATTACCGGGTCATCCGCATGCAGCGTGTTTTTGATAAGCAGGGCGGGTATGTCTTCTTTCGGTCGAATGTCATTAATCGTCATCGAAAGAAACTGTTGCCTGGTGTAGCCATAGGTAATGGTGGCTGCCTCGTTGACTGCCAAAAACTTGAGTGTTTCTTCGTCGTAAACCCAGATTGGTTGCGGCGTAGACTCGAACAACAAGCGGTAACGCTCTTCGGATTCGCGCAATGCCAGTTCAACCTGCTTGCGCTGCGTTACGTCTCGAGCTAAGCCACGAAAGCCGACGGTTTCATCCATACGGTCTCTGATCGGCGACATGATGAGGTCGAACCACCGCTCCTCACCCGCCGGATTTTTGGCTGCGAATTGATGACGAAATTCAGTGGCGGCCTGTGGATGACTAAAGTTCGCCGCAAAGCCGTTACTATCCGGCGCCACGTTGAATGCGGAAAAGAATGAAGCGCCAATCACTTCGTCCTGGTTCTTGCCCAGGAACTGAGCGCCGGCGGGGTTAATGCTCGTCAAGCGACCGCTTAGGTCCTGGGTAAAGATCATGTCGCTGGCGTGTTCGACAAGATCTCGATAGCTAGCCTCCAATCGTGAGCGTTCGAGTAGGCGCGAGACTTTGGCAACCAGTCGGGTGGAGTCAAATGGTACTTCCAGGTAGTCGTCGGCACCGGCACGAAGGCCAGCGACCATCGTCTCTGTATCTTTTTGCAGGGCGCTGACGAGCAGAATGGGAACGGATCGTAACTCGCTGTCCGCACGTACCTGGCGGCACAGTTCCAGCCCGTCCATGCGCGGCATAGAAACGTCGCTGATTACAAGGTCAGGATGTTCGAGGCGCGCGAGATCAAAACCTTCCACTCCATCTTCCGCGGTCAGGACAGAATATCCCGCCTTACGCAAGAGCGCCTTCATCAACATCAGTTGATCGGTGGCGTCGTTGACGATTAGGACGGAATTGTCTTCGTGTCCGTTGGAGGACTGATCCAGACGCATTAACAACAACCCTCGATTTACAGCGGTTATTGGTTTTGGAAACCAGCCAGTGAACTACACTTCGACTGCAGGAATTAGACGATTTCTCTACTTAAAAAGCTTAATAGAGAAGCAGGGATAGGAGTTTCACGGCGCGGAGTATAGCATAGCAACCTCACTCATCCGATCCCAAAAATGTGCCAAATCCCACTTAAAAAGGGACAACTCAGCCCCAGCCATCTGAGTCTGCGAAGTTAGTTCGACACCCTAATTAGACATCGATTTCGATGGATTTTCCGGACTAAAGGTACTGCTCATTGCCCGGATTCGCGGCCAGACCTCAACATTCCGCTTGCACTGGAGAAGACAGCGGTAAACGGAAAATGAAATACTTGAATCCAAAGTTTGCAGTTAATAAACTTACTGTAATGTCTAGTAATTCATTCGGAAAAGGTCTCTCCAAGCAACGCGAGCCGGGCCCCACGAACCTGCGAGTTGCCTATTGGAGCTAAGAAAGAGAGAAATCATGAAGAATTTATCAGTTTATAAGGCAGTTTCACCTTTCAAAGGTCTTTTGAGCCTGGCCCTGGTGATCCTGTTCATCGCCTCATGCAAGGGGCAGGCTGGGATGAGCTTAGCCGGTCAACCGACGGCCGCTCCGCCCCAGGCCGTGACTGGCGCAGTTTTGCAGGGTTCGTACGCGGACCTGGTGACCAGGGTCGCCCCTGCGGTGGTGACTATCAGGTCTACCGAGAAGAGTCGGGCATCGCAGCAGTTTCCTTTCATGGACGACCCAACCCTTCGCGAATTCTTTGGCGACCGCATGCCGCAGCAGCAGCAACCGCAAAGAGTTCAGGGCGTCGGCTCCGGGGTAATCGTGAACTCTGATGGTTACATTCTTACCAACCATCACGTGGTAGACGGCGCTGTCGAAATAAAGGTTGAACTAACGGACAACCGGACGTTCACAGCCAAACTCGTGGGCTCAGATCCTCCCAGTGATTTGGCGGTCTTGAAGATTGACGCCAACAACCTGCCCATGTTGTCACTCGGCGATTCTGACAAGATGCGCGTGGGAGACATCGTATTGGCAGTGGGAAATCCACTGGGAATTGGCCAAACAGTCACTTCCGGGATTGTCAGTGCCAAGGGCCGTTCAACCGGTCTCAGTGACGGCAGCTTTGAAGACTTCCTGCAGACTGACGCAGCCATCAACCGGGGCAACTCAGGTGGAGCGCTGGTCAACACCAATGGTGAACTGATTGGCATCAATTCGCAGATTCTATCGCCTTCCGGTGGCAGCATCGGAATTGGCTTTGCGATTCCATCAAACATGGCCCGCGCAGTGATGGACCAACTCATCAAGACGGGCAAAGTCCGTCGCGGTATGTTGGGAGTTACGATTCAGTCGGTAGATGCTGACCTTGCTTCCAGTCTGAACTTGCCAACTGCTCGAGGTGCGATTGTTACCTCCGTGCAGGCCGGTGGACCAGCGGAACGGGCAGGTGTGAAGCGCGGCGACGTTATTACTGCCGTCAACAACCAACCGGTAGCTGACACCAATAATCTGCGCAACGTAGTCGCGAGCATGGCGCCTGGTACTAAGGTTAGCCTGAAGACCTTGCGCGACGGTCGTGAACAGGACGCCCAGTTAACCTTGGCAGAGCTCCCGGAGCGTCCACAGGCAGATGAGGAAGAGAGTGACGCGGGGCAAACCTCGGGAAGCGGAAAGTTTGGTCTCTCGTTGCAACCTCTCACCTCTGACATGGCTTCGCGAGCTGGTCTTGAAGCCGGCGATCAAGGTCTAATTGTCGCGAAGGTTGATCCCAACGGTGCTGCCGCGGATGCCGGTATTCGTCAGGGCGACCTGGTCGTAGAAGTTAATCGTCGTCCGGTGCGGACGATCGCGGAATTCAACGCCGCAGTACAGCAATCGGGCCAGAAGCCGGCCCTGCTCTTAATCAAACGAAGAAACAACACGATCTTCGTGCCCCTGAAGCCAGGCTCCTAAGCTCGGCTTTGGGTTGGACCCCAGAGAAATCCCGCCTACCTCGAGTGGGCGGGATTTCTTTTTTCTTCAAAACTGTCCGACGCGCAAACGCAAAAACAACTTGACGTCACCCTCTCCGCATGAGTAGGGTGCGACCTGCGATAATGAGCGTCAACTGGGGGAGGCGGATCTGGTGAGCGATACTCTGCGCGAATTTGACAGACGACCGTGGGGGTCGTACACGGTTCTCGACGAAGGGGAAAACTTCAAGGTCAAACGCATAGAAGTACTGCCAGGCAAGAGGCTGAGCTATCAGAAGCACTCCCAACGGGCCGAGCATTGGGTGGTAGTGGGAGGAACGGCCAAAGTCACTCTGGATGGTAGCGAGGTTATTCTCTCATCGGGGCAAGCGATCGATATTGCTATTGGCTCGGCCCACCGAGTTGAGAACCCCGGCAGTGAAACTCTGGTTTTCATTGAAGTACAACGAGGTAACTATCTGGGAGAAGACGACATTGTCAGGCTGCAAGACGACTTCGGCAGGAATTGACGATTTGTAGCCGCGATACAGAACCCGGAGCGGTAGCGACGGGTAGGTATGGTCGACCCCAACAGCATTCGTACAAGGTTGACCGTAGCTACCCGTCGCTGCCGCTCCGGGTTCTGTATAGGCTGAACTTTTCCTCACATCTACACGTAACCCTAGGACTCTCGCAAAGAGAAAGGTAAACGGGACCATCTGAGTTGAAATTCAGATGGCCGCCGATAGCGCTTTAAGCAGTGAGAGAAGACGAGATGGCTTTTGAACAAGACAGCACATTAGCGAGTTCCGGAGCAGCAGCGTCGGAAGGCAGCCTGTGGTCTGCCTTGCGGGAGGCGATTCGTGGATCCCACCACAACTACACAGAAGGTTCCATTTCGCGGTCCATCTTGTTGTTGGCGGTGCCGATGGTGCTCGAGATGTTCATGGAGAGCCTGTTCGCCGTGGTGGATATTTTCTGGGTCGGCAAGTTGGGCACTGACGCGGCTGCGACAGTAGGTCTCACCGAGTCGTTGCTGACGATAATTTATGCGCTCGCTATCGGCTTGAGTATCGGAGCCACCGCCATGATCGCGCGCCGCATCGGTGAGCGAGATGCTGAAGGTGCTGCGCGTGCCGCCGTACAGGCCATTTTTATTGCCGTGATTGTGTCGGCCATCATCGCACTCATCGGT
>DATFRK010000923.1:0-5357 GCA_035263325.1 Pyrinomonadaceae bacterium
AGGCACTAAGGTAATCTCATTTCCCTCACCTGTCCCATCAAAGGCAGATTACCAACGTGTCAAGTCTTCTTATTCCGTCAAAGAGATCAAACAACTGTTCGGTCTTAGTGAGAAGACTATTCGTCGCTGGACGGAACAGGGGATTATTGAAGCCACGGCTGCTTCGGGCAAGGCTGATTTCACTTTCGACTTCCAGGCGCTCACGCAATTCCGACGCGTTCGCGAACTCCGGGCCCAGGGTCACAGCATCAAGCAGATCGAGGCCGAACTACAGGGCCAGTTGCACCTGTTTCGCGCCGAGTCCGGTCGGCTGGCGCGTTTGCTCACGCCGTTTGAAGAAGCCCTGCTGCTGCATGAACGGGCCGACCCGACTGCTACTGAGCACTACCTCGAAGCCATCAACAACGGCGACAACGTCGCTGAAGCCTACTGCAACCTGGGGATAATCAATCTCGAACAAGGACAAGTGGCGAAGGCCCTGGACAACTTTACTTTGTCGTTAAAAAACGATCCGCGGCACGTCGAGGCTCATTACAACCTGGCGAACCTCTACTACGATGCCAGTGACTTACAGCTTGCCAAATTGCATTACGAGGCTGCCACGCAGATTGAGCCGGGCTTCTCCCTGGTCTACTTCAACCTCTCACTTGTCTATCACAAACTCGGCGACTTCACGGCCGCGTCAACTGCTCTGACAAGATATCGGGAATTGGAACCGGACGACGCGGACATTGAAGTATTGGACCAGCTACTAAAAGGAATGAAGTCCAATCGAGAACCGTGAGCGGTAGCGACCGGTTACAGCGGCAGCAACGGGTCACAGTCCAACGTCCAAAGTCTGAGGAGCTAAACAGACCTTGGACGTTGGACTTTCACTTTGGACACTTATTTTGGCGGTGGGCAGGAGGGACTGCCCACCTTGGCTCGTACAGGATCGCAAGAAAGGTGAACGACCCTAATTACTGAGGTATCTCATACATACCGTCAATATCGTCTGTATTCCAGAAAGCAACCGTTCTCAAAAGTCATCACCAGAGCGAGCGAGGGCAAGGACTGTTTGGTGTATCCAGCGCGGTTGAATATAATTGCTCTTCCCCAATACCAATCCTCCTTCCCCGGAAGACGCTGCCCCAAACTGCCCAAGGAGAACTCCCGTTATGGCTAAGGCGAAATGCCGTATCCTGTGTGTCGACGACCACCGCGACACTTCCGAAATGCTCCAGGTTCTGTTGTCCGATGGAGATTATGAAGTGAAGACAGCGGGTAGTATTGACGAAGCTTTAAGACTAGCGAACGACTTCCAATTCGATCTCTACGTGCTCGACAAGCGCCTTCCTGATGGCAGCGGCCTGGAACTTTGCGAACGACTCAACGCAGCCAGCCCTGGAGTTCCGTGCATCTTCTATACTGGCGACGCTTACCAAATTCATAGATTCGAAGCAATGGAAGCAGGCGCTGCCGCCTACGTCGCAAAACCAGATATCGAGGCCCTGACTGCAGCCGTTCACCAATTGCTGGCCGAACATGAATGCGCCGCCGAAGTGAAGTAAGAGTCAGCTGCTTCTCCAAGCAGGGTGCGGTGCAGTAGCCCGACTGTTAAGAAGGGCTCTACCAGTGTCAGCGCTGACCACGTTCAAGAGCGGAAGCGCACGTGGACGTGATTGTCATGTCCCTTGGCTCGCCTTGTTAATCCCTCCTGAATGGTCAGCGGGTCGTTGAAGAAGACCACCTCAATATCAAACTTGTCACGAATCAATTTGATCATCTCCCTGGTCGCCTCATGGGAGTAGTTTGCGGCGCCGATATTTGTTGGCTCGTTGACACCGTTGTTTGTCAGGGGACGCAGATCCACATCCATGCCGTCCTTATGTGTAGCGTGGGGCGGAAATGGTCCACCACCTCTCCGACTAATGTCACCTACCGCTATCACCCGGTTCGGATGCCCCGCCGCCCAGAGCTCACCCAGTTCCTGGATATGGCGAATAGTCGAGGCGCGACCAACTTGATCAGCGCCACCGGGCTCACGATTGTAAGTCGTGTAGCCAATACCGCTGGGAGGCAAGACAGTATCGACGGAAGTGCTGGTGCTCAACGCCCCAGCAAGCGTATTTGGAGCGGCCAGTAATAAGGCTCTGTAAGTTTCATCGTCCAGTACCCCGGTTGCCTGAATGCCATGCTGCAGTTGAAACGCTTTGAGGGCCGCATCGGTTTGCGGACCAAATAATCCTCGACCGCTATTCACCTGGGCCACAGTCATCAGTCCAACCGTCACTAATCGATCCTGCAACCCCTCAACCACGTTGCCACGAACTCCCTGTCGTACGCCTTCGTTGATCTGTTTGAGGGACGATTGCGTAGCGGCATCCAACCTGCCGCCGGCCTCGAGATGATTGTCAACCTGAAAGTGTTTCAGCGCGGATTCAGTGGCTGGTCCAAAACTACCGGCGCCCGTCTGTTTTTGCGCACGCGTCATATAACCAAGATCGATTAGATCGTCTTGTAGTTTTTCCACCTCTGGTCCAGTCGAACCTCGATGCAGCACCACGCCCGTACCGGCACCAGCCGCGCCCAGCTTCTTTCGCACCCGGTCGGCAGCCTCACCAACTGTGATCAAACCATCCTGATTAAAATCGAGACCGCGATTCTGGTTGTAGGCCGTCGATGGTTTTTTGAACAGCACAAAGTCTGCGCCTTTGCCAATCGCCGACGGCATCAACACTGCCATGTAAACGTCTTCAATCGTCAACAATGGCTTCTTGAATTGGCGGAAATACTTGGCGACAAAGTCCAACTGATCTTCTGCACTCATTGCCGCCAGCGCCTGGGTTGTGGTCCCAAGTTGCTTAGCGGTTGCTGGCATAAATTGAATCAAACCCACTGCCCCACTTCCGGCCGCGTTCTTCACCGACGGACTAAATGTTTCTCCTGACTCAAAACTCATGACCGCCATGAGAAAATTCGGATTGGTTCCCAGGTCGCTAGCTATTTGAACTACCTTTTGCTTGAATGCGTCGCTCACCTTTTCGCTACCCGGCACATTTACTAACACAACGTTATTGTTACTGCTATTGTTTGGCATTGCTGACTCTCCTTATTGACTAATGCTTAGAAATGCAGAAGCGTTACAATTCACGATTGCTTTTCAGCCAGGTATCCAAGTGGACCGCGCCAATCGAGCGTTGGGAAAACATTGTAGCTACTGGGCTTCCTTCGGTTGCGAGCGAGTTCACCGAAGCGATCAGCTAAGGCTAAGGTTATGAAAACCGAATTGAGCGAGTTTGCGAGGAAGCGTCTCGAGAGCCAATCGGTCGTTAATGAATAAGCGGAAGATAAATTGTCGGGGTGTGAGAAGTCAACGGGTATTAGGCAGATGAAGCAAGTTGTTCAATAAAGCTTCATGCGAACACGCTCCCGCAGCTCGTCACAAACGATTTGTTGGGCTGCCCGTCCATCCGGTTCAGTGGGTCATCAGTACTTCCTTTGACCATCCGGTTTCCTTGTGACAGAAGGAGTCCGCGGCGTCTCTCCATGGGCCAGGGACGCAAGAGCCCTCGCGATCTCGCTGGTGACGTTGCCATTCAAATTTGCCAGGACGATGACGGCAATGCCCTCTTCGGGGTAGTAAGCCATGTGCGAGTTAAACCCGATGTTATTTCCATCATGCTCAATCATCAGGTGACCGTTCACGCGGCGAACATACAAACCACAGGCATAGTCACCTTTGAATGGCGTGATCATCTTTTGCAGCGATGTAGCCGACAATAACTTTCCTCCGAACAGTCCCTCTTCCCAACGAAGCAAGTCCTCGGTTGTCGAATAGAGTGAGCCCGCCGAAAAGTTCAACCTGAAATCGGGACGTTCCGCATTCTCGATCCCATTGCGTCCCGGCCAATAACCAGATGCACGCCGGGGAATGACCGTCACATACGAGAACATTCCAGAGTCGTTCATCGCCAAAGGTTTGAAAAGATGCTCTTGAACGAAGCTTTCATAGCTTTGCCCCGCGACTCTTTCAAGCAAATACCCGAGCACGATGTATCCGAGGTTGGTGTAGGACCATCGTTCGCCAGGCTGAAAGTCCAGAGGTTTATCATTAAAAGCAGCAGCTCAGGCGGCCCGGGCTGATATCTAGCAGCATCATCAGAGATGCCGGATGTGTGAGTGAGCAGGTGATAAATAGTGATGCTGTCCCAGGAAGCGGGCGCGTCGGGAAGATATTTCTTAACTGGATCACTGGTCTTCAATTTTCCGCGATCCTCAAGCAATAAGATCGCAGCCGCGGTGAACTGCTTCGTCATAGAAGCGATATTGAATCGAGTGGTCGGCGAATTTGGAATGCTCCATTCCAGGTCCGCCATGCCATAGCTGTTGTTGAAAATCGTCTTTCCCTTCCTGGCCACGAGCACGCTTCCCATGAACATCCTGGCATCAACGTAAGGCTGCATAGCTTTTTGAAAAGCTTGGGCCGGTGCTTGAGCACTAGCTTCCTGGGCGAACGCTGCGAGTACAACCATGGCCAGTGCCATCTGAAGAAGTTTGCCCGGGACAAACTGACATCCATCAAGCAGTCGGTAGATTCCTCGTTCTCTCTGCATAGAAAAGATGCCGCCCAACGGCGGAGTTGACGCCGCCGTACGCTAGCGCCCACTTTGATTTACAAAACCTTCATGAGAATTACGTTATCGCGGCTCGCGTCCAACGACTTGTTATGCGCGGCAACACGGTAACACAGCTTGTTTTATCGGACTTCTACGCTGCGTAAAAGCAAAAGTCGCTGAACATCTTCTCCAGCGCAAAGTCCGCTTCAAAGTTAGCGTGTTTATTATGCGGATAGTCGCTGTCTTCGTGAATTCACAGCGAACTTAATCAGCCCTGCCAGAACTGATCCGATCATGGCCGCGTACAGAAGCCAGTTGGTGGGACTTTCATGGTGAGTAATCAGCAGCCAGATGCTAATCCCGAAAATAATGGCATAAAGCATGGCGTAGACGACTATGTTAGGAATTTGAACGTTTCCACTGAGTTTCATTGAAAAACCTCGGCGTGAAATTTGGAAGAGAGCGCCCGACCGCACCTTGAAAAAAACTTAACGATGTGTAGCTGGCCTTGTCAAGAATATTTAGCTAGTTAAGGTAAGAGGCAACATAAATAGTGACCTTCGTCACAATTCTGTCCGGAGAGTCACGATAAGAACGTGACTCCAAAAGGTGACTTCCAGCACCTGAAACAAGTCCACCGTAAGGTGTATCCATACTCGACAATTTCACCTTTGCTGATGCAGGAGCACAAACACAATGAATGCGTCCGAGAGAACTATGCTCGTAATCAGCGCGATAGTGTTTGTCTTTGGTTTTACG
>DATFRK010000924.1:0-12784 GCA_035263325.1 Pyrinomonadaceae bacterium
GATTGCGAATCAAAGCGCCTGGCAGCAAGCCCGCTTCACAAAGGATTTGAAAGCCGTTGCAGATACCGAGCACAAATCTGCCGCTCTGGGCAAACTTCTGCAATGAATTCATCACTGGAGAGAATCGCGCCAGCGCTCCCGCTCGGAGGTAGTCTCCGTAGGAAAACCCGCCGGGGATGATCACGGCATCGTAGCTGCTCAGGTCCGTATCGCGGTGCCAGATGAAATCGACGGGCTGGCCCACGTGTTTCGAGATCACATGGTAAGCATCGTGATCACAATTTGAACCGGGAAATACAACAACTCCAAACTTCACGCTTCAATCTCCACTCGATAGTCTTCGATGATTGGATTTGACAGGACTTCTCGGGCCATCTTCTCGATTGCCTCGCGAGCCTGGGCCTGCGTCGCCGAGTTGTCCAGGGCTATCTCGAAGTATTTGCCCTGGCGAATATCGGTGATGCCGGAAAACCCTAAGAGCTCGACTGAATGTTGGATGGCCTTGCCCTGAGGGTCGAGTACCCCCGACTTCAGGTTTACGTAGACTTTAGCCTTCATTTTTGTAGCCGACTCCAGACCTCTGATAGAAAATATTGCGTTCGACGAAACGGTTGACTTAATATCTTTCGCTGGGAATTAAGTCTAGTGCGTTCATTCCTTTCGCCGTCAGCGCTTAGCGATTATCAGACGGCACCAAACTAAAAAACAGGTCTCTAACAGGAGAAACTTATAATGCAAAACCCGCCGCCCGGCCAAACGTCGAGTCTCGGGATGCAGCCAAACTTGGCGGCTGCTCTCGGATACATTTGGATTGTAGGGCTAATCTTCTTTTTCATTGAAAAGGAAAACAAGTTCATTCGCTTTCACTCGATGCAGTCGGTGCTGTACGGCGCCCTATGGGTTGTCTTGGGAATCGTCCTCGGAATTCTCGGCGCCATCATTGCCATTATCGGAGGCGTCGCTGCCAACGCCGCCGGTAGTGCCGGTGGACTGATCGGTGCCTTGCTGAGTTTGATATACGTCGTAATCTGGATGATCTTGCCGCTCGTTTATCTGGGCGGGCTCATCTTTGGAGCGATCAAGGCCTATCAAAACACAGCTTTCAAATTTCCAATCATCGGCAACATGGCCGAAAAGATTGCCGGAGGAACAGCCTAACAAGTCTTGGCTGCAGGTTTGTGACAGCCGGTGATCTATCGGCTCACTGGAACACGCGCGCAAACACCGCCTCAATGTTTCGCAGATAATGGTCGAGTGAGAAGACCCGTTCTATCTCCTCGACCGTTAACTGTTTGGCGATGTCCGGATCTGCCTTAACCAGTGGTTGAAATTCCTTCCCCTCGTCCCATACGCGCATTGCATTGCGCTGCACTAGTTCGTAAGCGGTTTCCCGTGACAATCCCTTGTTGGTCAGCGCCAGCAAGAGTTGACCACTGAAAATCAAACCGTGGGTGGCGCCCAGGTTTTCCAGCATCCGCTCGGGATACACCACCAGCCCGTCGAGCAGACTGTTAGCCTTCTGCAGGATGTAATCGAGGGCAATGCTCGAGTCAGGTAACACCACTCGTTCCGCGGAAGAGTGCGAGATATCACGTTCGTGCCAGAGGGCGATATTCTCCAGCCCGACCAGGCTGTTGGCGCGAATCACGCGGGCCATGCCGCAAATCCGCTCGGAGATGATCGGGTTACGCTTGTGCGGCATTGCGCTCGAGCCCTTTTGCCCTTTAGTGAAACGTTCCTGTGCTTCTCGCACTTCGGTACGCTGCCAGTGGCGCACGTTGAGGGCCATCTTCTCGAGTGAAGAACCAATCACCGCCAGAACATTTAAATACTCAGCGTAGTTATCGCGTTGAATGATCTGGGTGGAAACGGGGGCCGCCTTTAGCCCCAGGCGCTGACAAACCTTTTCTTCCACTTCTGGGTCGAGGTGCGCAAACGCTCCGACTGCGCCACTAATCTTTCCCACTGCGACCGCTTCCCGGGCCCGCACGAGCCGCACGCGGTTACGCTGCATCTCGTCGTACCAGAGAGCGAAGGTCAATCCAAACGACGTTGGTTCGGCGTGAATGCCATGAGTGCGACCGACCTGGGGAGTTTGCTTAAACTCAAAGGCGCGCCGTTTAAGTGTCTCAGTCAGCAGATCGATTTTCTTTAACAGGATGTCGACTGAATCACGAAGCAACAGTGCGTTCGCAGTGTCGACTACGTCTGAAGAGGTCAAGCCGTAGTGAACAAAACGTGAGGCCGCTCCAATCGATTCTGCCACGTTGGTGGTGAAGGCGATCACGTCATGGTTGGTGGTCTTCTCGATCTCATTAATGCGCTCCACCGAGAACCGGGCGCGCGACTTTATTTCCTCCAACGCGTCGTGAGGGATCGTGCCCATCTCCGCGTGTACTTCACACACGGCGATTTCGACGTCGAGCCACTTCTGAAATTTGTTTTGCTCGGACCAGAGCGCGCCCATCTCGGGCAAGGTATAGCGATCGATCATCTCTGTTTGACTGTTGTCATGTGGTCTGCTTTTGGATTTTTGTACTTTGATCTTTGTGCTTTGTCGTCTCACACTCGATGGGGCTCGGGTCGCCGCCGCCCAGAGATGACAAAGCACAAAGCACCAAGTTCAAAGCACAACGTCTTATTTTAGTGCCGTCGAATTCACCAGGTACCTGGCCAGGCGCCATTGTCCGCCTTGCTCAACCACGGTGAAAGTTTCCATCGCTTCACCACGCTCAAACTTGGTTTGATAACTGAGGATGAAAGCGCGACCCTGCAATGGTCCACCCGAATTGTTCTGTTCAGTGGCCGAATGCAGCACCCGGCTTTCAACCTTCCCCAGTTTTGCTTGCAGTGTCTTAAAGACTTCAGTGGACTGCTCCAAAGTCGAATCCTGTTTCCACTGCGTGGCCGACTCGCTATAGATCTTCTCGTATCGTTCGGCGGCGATGTCGTCACTGACCGTTCCGACCAGCGATTCAACCTCGGGCGGAACAGCGCTCCCTTCATTCTTCAAGCCGCACGCCGAAACCATCGCAGTTGCCAGTAACATCGCCAGCACAGGTAGCCCGAATCCTGGCGTGCGAAGGCTCGTCAACTTGGGCGTTCGTCGAGCATCGAGTTCCACCGTCATACTTCTATCCAGGGCGTCGGCTCCTTCGGAAACGAAAGACTTATCTCGGTGAACGGCGCGAAGAGTGGTGCTCCTTCCTGCAGTGCCACTTCCGCGGAGATCTTCGCCAGGTAGGGATTGTTCGCCCGTTGCGAAAGGTGGGTCAGCACAATGTACTTGGCGCTACCGTCAAAGTCGTCCTTCAACCAATCGGCCAGATCCTCATTCGAAAGATGGCCCAGGCGTGAAAGGATCCGCTGCTTTAGTTCCCAGGGATAAGAGTCGCAAGCTTTCAGCATATCTTTGCTGTGGTTCGACTCCACGACAATTGCTGCGCAGCCTCGCAGGCGCTCCGATACCAGGGTTGTGATGTGACCGAAGTCCATCAAGGTGGCGATCTTCACGCCCTGGTGGGTGGCTGTAAAACCGAAATTGTCGACGGCATCGTGGGGAATCGTGAAAGGATGAAAGTCTATTTCCCCGATCCTGAAGTCCTTGCTTGATTCAATCTGCTCAACGCGATTGCGTAAGGCATCGGCGCGTCGTCGTGGTTCGTCACTCGCGACGTTCAATCTCTCGCCAACGTAAGCGTCGTAAGTTTGGCCGGAGATAAAAACGGGACAATCGATCGAACTAAGTAAGACTCTTAAGCCTCCGGAATGATCACCATGCTCGTGAGTAACCAAGACGCCGTCGAGACTATTTACGTCCTCGCCCACGAATGCCAGCCGGCGAGCGATCTCTTTCGCACTTAGCCCAGCATCAACCAGCACACGTGTGTCGCCGCCAACGATCAAGACCGCATTGCCAGTTGATCCGCTGCCGAGAACGGTAAGTTTCATGTAGTTCGCTCAGACACTATAGAAGAAGGCAGGACTGAATTTACCACTTAACTACAAAAACAGCTATCGCGTGTTTTGAATTCAGATGATGAGGCGAGAGCGGTCGATGTTGAAGCCGTTGAGATTTCCCAGGGCGCCGAGCGCAAGCGTGTCTGACTGGAAGTATTGCTCGGCAACTGCCGTCAGTTCTGCCGGAGTGATCCGCCGGATTTTCTCAACCACTTCATCCGGTGAAATGCGGCGCCCATGAATAATCTCCTGGCGCGCTAAGGTGCTGGCGCGAGCACTGGACGATTCGAGACCCAGCAGGATCGAAGAGACTGCTTGATCTTTTGCGATCCTCAATTCTTCCTCTGAAACACTTTCCTTAACGACCTGCCGGAGCTCATGGACTGAGAGGTCAACGACTTCGTTTAGCTGCTCCGGAGATGTGCCAGCGTAAACTGTAAAGACACCGACATCCGAGAAGGCGCTGCCGCCGGCGCCGACGGAGTAAGCCAGTCCTCGTTCTTCCCGAATCTTCTGCCAGAGTCTGCTTGAGGTACCACCGCCAATGATCGACGCTAACAAACTCGCGGCGTAACGATTTTCGTCGAGCGCTGCGGGCCACGGCGCGGCAATGATCAAATGCGCCTGCTCGAGTTCGCCCTTCTGCTCAACCATGATCGGTGCCGCTGGTTGCGGACGAGCGAGGATTGGTTGTGGTACTGGCTCCGGACTGCCTGCGCAACCGTCAAACGCGGTGCCTACTAAATCGATCAGGCGAGAATGTTCGACGTTTCCGGCGGCGGCCACTACGAGATTGCGGTGCGAGAATTCCTGAGCGTGAAAAGCAAGAGTGATCTTGTGATCGAATCGAGACACGGTTTCCGGGGTTCCTTCGATCGGACGCCCCAGGGCGTGATTGGGAAAATACGCCGCGTTAAAGAGTTCTCCGAGGAGTTCATCAGGAGTGTCTTCGACCATTTTCATCTCTTCGAGAATGACTTTCTGTTCCCGTTCGAGATCTACTTGATCGAAGCGCGGATGTGACACAAGGTCGGCCAGGAGATCGATAGCCTGCGAGAGCGAGGTGTCCGCAACCTTTGTTGCAAACCCTGTCATCTCATGGGTCGTGTAGGCGTCGAGATGGCCGCCCAGACGGTCAGTTTCGACGGCAATATCTCGAGCGCTCCGGCGCTGCGTACCTTTAAATACAGCGTGTTCAATGAAATGGCAGATTCCGTTGAGTTCGGGGGATTCGTGCCGAGAACCCCGGCGAACCCAGATTCCGGCAGTCACCGACCTTAAACCCGGCATATGTTCAGATAAAACAGCAATGCCGTTCGGTAGTTTTGTTGATTGAACTTCGTCTATCATGAGCCCTTTAGCACCAAGACCCTTTAGTACAGCGCCTAATTTTACTGGGGAATTGGCATCCTAGCACGGGGGCAAAAGAGGCGGCAAAGGTTGCCCGCGAAACAGCCTCCAGCTTGACACGACTTTGAGGGTTGGCAGACAATGAACTTCACGATTAAGGGGTCCCGATAAGTCTCCTCGTGTGAACCAGTTCGACCTTTTCGCAGCAGTTGCGGTTAATAGACGGCTGGGAAAAGGATAGACCTAAGGAGTTGTCTATACAGGTCAATCGAAACTGCATTGTTGCGCTCCCCAGCTTCAGAAACTTCCGATATGAAGTCTCCGCCCGGAGGTCTTTTCGTATGAAAAGAGCATTGAGTTTTGGTTTGTCCCTGCTCGTTTTGACGACGCTGTTCAGCCTCAACGCGTCGGCTGCGTCACCCAATAAATCGCTGGCCACAATCACCGGTTCTGTACGAGACAACAAAGGGAACCCGGTTGCTGGCGCCTTAGTGACGTTGTTTCGCGATGGTGTGAAGCGGGCGATTAAAGAGACATTCACCGACGCTCAGGGCAACTTTGCGACCAAGGTGTCGCCAGGTCGCTATGGTATCAAGGCAATCGCGATGGGCTTTGGCGAAGTGGTTTTCTCTTCTGTTGAAGTTCGTGCCTCCCAGGAACTCATCTACCGGTTCAATCTCGAACCTGTTGGTTCGGGAAACACCTTACCCGAACGCCGCAGAGATCGTGACGACGTAAAGTGGACGCTACGCTCAGCGCAATCGCGCCGTTCTATCTTCCAGGCACAGGAAGGCGAAGACCCGGCTGTTGAAGCAGTCATCGGAGCGACAGACACCGCTAACAACGAAGAAATCGCCAGCGGCGAAAACCCCAGCGAACGAGCGAATGAAGTTGGAAAAGTCAGGCCCCGGGGAGTAATCGAAAGCTACGTCTCAAGTAGCGCGTTCACGCCAGCCTACGCCGGCTTGAACTTTGCAGTATCCACTCCCGTCTCAGAGCACGTCGAACTAGTTTTTGCCGGCCAAACAGGCGTTGGCCCATATGCGCCGGAACGCTTTGAAGCTACCACAAGAGTGCGCGTCGGAAACCGTCATCAGATTGGAGTCACCGCAGCGGGTGCCCGACTTCCTTCGCAAAACTGGCTAGTTCACTTGCCGAATGGAAGCGACGCCATGGGCCAGGTTTCCCTGCGCGCGATCGATGAATGGATCGTGCGCGATGGAATCGTGATTGTTCTCGGACTCGACTACTCACGTTTCCTCGGTCACGGCGGCGACCGTGCAGTCACGCCACGATTCGGCGTCCAGTACGACGCCAACGCGCGCACCCGGGTTAGAGCCGCGTTCGCCTCCGGCGCCGACGAGGAAGGCATTCAGAGCGTGGCTGACTTCGAAGATGGCCAGGTGATCTTCCGTGAGCAAAGTAATCGGCCAGTGGCGTTTGTTGATGGACGGGCAGTGCTGGAGCGCAGCCATCGACTGGAGTTCGGTATCGAACGAGTGCTCGACAACAATTCAAGTCTTGAGGCAACTGCTTTCTACGACACTACCAGCGGCCGCGGCGTCGGTATTTTTAGCGCACCCACCACCGCCTTCTCCGGTGAAGCAGGCGAGGCAATGGTTGGGGTCGCAAATCAACAAGGTTCATCGAGAGGTTTGCGACTGGTCTATACCCGGCGACTAAATCGAGTTTGGACCGCTTCAGCTGGTTACTCACTTGGTCGCGGCCAGCGGCTGTCAGCAAATGGTTTGGCGAATCCGGCGGATATGTTCAAGAGCGGCCTGTTCCAAACTGCTGCTCTGCAACTAGGCGCGGGTTTCCGCACCGGCACCCAGGTACGAACCGTGTTGCGGTTTTCGCCTGAGGCCACTGTCTTTGCGATCGATCCATTTGCCGGACGATTGGGTGTTTACGATCCCTCGCTGAGCATCCAGGTCACTCAAGAGTTACCAAGCTTTGGTCTACCAGTTCGGGCGGAAGCAGTGCTCGACGCGCGAAACCTGTTGGACGTACAACCCAGTTCGGATACTGGAGAGATCCTTACTTTCGTGGGCAACAATCGTCGGTCTGTTCGCGGTGGAATTTCGGTCAGATTTTAAAGACCAAAGTGAAGCGAGCAGAGACTGAATCACCTCCTGGATTCCTCGCTTCGATTCTGCTTACTCACTCGCCCGTTGAGTAGGGTCGTCCAAATTCTCGGAAACGTCCGAAAAGTTGGATGTATCTCCTTTGATTTCTTCACTTCGGACGCGCTCTACCGGGCGTGTCCACTTGGGAGTTTTCGCTGGTATCTCATTGTTGACGCCGCGTTTGCCCGACTAAGGTGCGGAATCGAAATGGGGAACATACCTTGCTTTAAAAGGTTCGATCGGGCTGAAACGCGTTTAGATCAACTCGAACGTTGAGGATGCTGTGAAGGGATCAGGGCTCACAACTAAAACATGGTTCCTGCTGATTGGCGCGGTGCTGTTAGTCAGTGCGGGCCTCCTCAATTTCCGCCAGCGAGCTCGTCATGAAACACCGCTTTGGGACGGTGTTGCCTGGGCCGACACCAAAGAGGGAATCGTCGCCCAAACAATCGAACGAGGTTCCGCCGCCGATCGCGCCTGGCTGTTACCAGGCGATCGACTCATCGGCGTCAGCCTGGATGGCACGAGCAAATACGAGACCCTAAGCCACTCGAAAGACGTGCAGATCTACTTCGACCAGGCCAAGGTTCGAGCGGACCAGGCCAAGGTCGGTAGCCAACTGCATTACCTGATGGAGCGGCCGAGTTATCCTGAGCAGACGCGTTACTACTATGCGGATCTTGATGGTCTAAACCCCATCCAGAAGTGGACTCCACGCGTCCTCTACCTAAACCTGCTGGGAGTCGTTTACCTGCTGGTGGGATTCTTTGTTCTCTTCAAGCAGGGTGGTCGAGCGCCTTATGTGGTCCACTTTGCGACCTGGTGTCTGGCGGCTTTCATCTTCCATTTCTACACGCCGGTCGGCAGCTATCGGGATCTCGACTTAGCAATAGCGTTTTTGCGCAACTCAGCCCTCATTATTTTTGCGCCGCTGTTCCTTCACTTCTGCATGCTCTACCCCACCAGGCAGCAACTCTTTTATGAACGTAGGTGGCGCGCCGTTTGGCTCTATGTTCCCGCTATCTTGCTGCTGGTGCTGACTGTCTTCGTTTTCTTACGCGATGAGTTGGCGCGCGGACTGCCCGTGCTGAAACAGATTCCGCCCTTCTCGGAAGCGTTTATCGGCTTCTACTACCAGATCTGTTTTCTGCACTTTTTGCTGGCGCTAGTTGTGAGTGCGTTCCTGCTGGTGCGGACGTTTGTGAAATCCAAGAGCGCACTCGTTCGTCAGCAAATGAAATGGGTAGTTTGGGGCTCACTCCTCGCCATCACTCCTTTCACTTTCCTTTACGGCATTGGCTATCTCTTCGGTGCCCAGGCGGACCGCTGGCTAACTGACGCCGCAGTACTACCGCTAGTCCTGATCCCGATGTCCTTCGGCTATTCAGTGCTGCGTTATCGGCTGATGGACGTGGAATTGGTGGTGCGCCGCGTCTTTGTTTACGCGTTAACCACCATGGCGATTTCGTTACTGATCGGCCTGGTTGTTTACATGGGTGTGCTCTACGCCTTTGGTAATGATCAGTCTGTTTATTCGGGCGATATCAACCTGGCATTCGTGGTCGCGGTTCTGGCAATGGCGGCGATCGTGATGGTGGCCGCACCAGTGAAACACTTTCTGCAGGAGCAGGTCGACAGACTCTTCTATGGAGAACGCTATGACCTGCGCAACAGCCTGCTCGACTTTGGGCGCACCCTGTCAGCCACCACCGCCCTCGATCCGTTGCTCGACTCACTGGTGAGCCGGTTGCAGGAAGTGATGAATGTGGGACGCATCGCCATCTTTGTTGAAGACAAGTACGCGCCCTCAGGCTATGCGGTGGCTCGCTCAACCGGTCTTCAATCTGAAGTGATTGTGCCTCCTGACTTCCGCGAAATGATTCGCGTGCGTTCGGCTGAGTCTGGAGTTGTCAGGGTCGACGATCTCGATTTCACCTCGGAGTCGTCCGGCATAGTGAGACGCGCGTTGCACTATTTTGTGCCCTGCGTTGTTCGTGGTCGCATGGTGGCTGTAATCGGACTGGGCCGATCGGTTGATGGTGCTTTGCTCTCGTCGGAAGACGTTGAGATCTTGCGCACCGTTTCCGGATACGTGGCGGTGGCGATTGAAAACAGTCTGCTTTACAAGGACCAGCAGGAACGCGCCAGCGAGCTCAAGTTGCTGAAGGAGTTTAACGAGTCGATTATCGAGTCGATCAATGTTGGGTTGCTGGCCGTCGATCTTGATGGACGCGTAACTCGTCTCAACTCGGCGCTCGAACACATCCTGGATTTGCGCCGCGATGCGGCTATCGGTCGCCGCGTTGAAGAATTGTTTTCCGAAGATTTTGCCGACACACTCTGGCAGGTCTTGGGAACTGACGGGTTTCGCCTCAAGGAAATTAGAAACATCTACAAGTTGCACACGGCAACTCGCGCGCACCGCTCCCTCGTGCTGAACATCGCTTTGGCGCCGTTGCAGGACGGGCAGGGACAGACCGGTGCCCTGGTGGTGCTGGAAGACGTAACCACCCGCATAGGATTGGAGGAACAACTCCAGCAACGCGAGAAGCTGTCATCAATCGGCCTACTGGCCGCCGGCGTGGCCCACGAAGTAAATACGCCGCTGACCGGCGTCTCGTCCTACACCCAGATGTTGCTCGGCATGTTACCCGACGGGGATCCCAAGCACGCCCTGTTGCAGAAAGTGCGGACGCAGGCCGAACGCGCGACCAATATTGTCAACAACTTGCTGAACTTCTCACGCACCGGTAGTGCCGCCGAGTTTGCTGAACTGGACATCGCGCGCGTGCTCGACGACACCCTGCAATTGCTGGAGCCGCAGTTGCGTCGCAACCAGATCGAAATTGTGCGGTCGTACGATCCTGATTCGCCGCTGGTTTATGGGAACGCAGGTAAGCTACAGCAAGTGTTCACCAACCTGATACTCAATGCTCGTGATGCCATTCCCGAGGGCGGGCAAATAAAACTCTCCACGACCAGTTCAGAAGATGGTTCCCTGGTAGTGGAAGTGGCTGATACTGGTATCGGGATTGCCCCCGAGAACGTCGCAAAGATCTACGACCCGTTCTATACCACCAAGGGAGTGGGGCGTGGTACAGGCCTGGGCCTGGCAGTCTCCTACGGCATCGTTCAGGAGCACGCCGGTCATATTGGCGTCGACAGTACGCCTGGTCGCGGCACGTCCTTCCGCATTACGTTGCCATCGGCGCGCTCACGCGCTCGCCTGCAAGCCGTCGGCGACTAGCCACTCAACTCAAAAGAGAACCCGGAGCGACAGCGACGGGATGAGACGGTCAACTCGAAAGCGACCTGCCTTGGCGAAGACCGCACCATCCCGTCGCTACCTCCGGGTTCTCTGCTGGATTTTGTTTTATAAAGTGAAGTCGCTACACTAGCGCCTTGCGAGAGACCACAATCTCTATGATTAAGACCGAAAAGCGCAATTCAAAAAAAGGCTCTGTCCTGGTCGTTGATGACGAGGAGATCATGCGCGAGGTCCTGGAGACACTCCTCTCAACCGAGGGCTACCGCGTTGATCTCGCCAAGACCGGTGAGGAAGGGTTGGAAGCATATGGCCGTCGCGCTTTCGATGTGGTCCTGCTGGACGTATCCATGCCCGGCATTGGCGGCTTACGTGCCCTGGAAGAGTTTTTGAAGATGGACCCGGAAGCGGTGATCGTCATGATTACTGCTTACGCCACTTTTGACACCGCTATTGCTGCCTGGGAACGCGGTGCCTTTGGTTGCATTAGAAAGCCATTCCAAAACGAACAGATCACCGCCACTATCGCTGCCGGTATCAAGCGACGTCGCAAAGAAGAGGAACGCCGTGTCCTTCGCCGGGCAATGAGCAAGGCGGTCGACCGCGGCGAGATCGTGGGCCGCTCAGACCTGATGCAGGAAGTCTTCCGCCTGGTTGAGCAGGTAGCTCCCGCGCGTTCGACCGTTCTGATCACAGGCGAAAGTGGCACCGGTAAGGAATTGATTGCCAAGGCCATCCATGAAGCCAGCACCCGGGCGGGCCGCCCCTTCGTTACCGTAAACAGTTCTAACATCCCGTCGGAGTTGCTCGAGTCGGAGCTTTTTGGCCATACGCGCGGTGCTTTCACCGGCGCCATCGCCGCCAAAAAAGGATTGTTTGAAGTTGCTGACGGCGGTTCGATCTTTCTTGACGAAATTGGAGACATCCCACCGGAAACTCAAGTGCGGTTGTTGCGCGTGATCCAGGAGCGCGAGTTCACTCCGCTTGGCGATACGGCGCCACGACGCGTTGACGTGCGCATCGTCGCGGCCACGAACATCGATCTTAAAGAAGCTGTCAGACAGGGAAGTTTTAGAGAGGACCTTTATTACCGACTGGCGGTAGTACCAATTGAGCTGCCCCCGTTGCGCGATCGGCGGGAAGACATCTTGCCGCTGGCCCAGCATTTCATCAACAAGTACAACGAGGAGAATGGCCGCAACGTAGCGGAACAGATTGCGCCGGAAGTGCTCGCGTTGCTGGAGTCCTATTCCTGGCCCGGCAACGTGCGGGAATTGGAAAACACGATCGAGCGAGCAGTGGTGATCGCCCCGGGCGACGAGATCACGAGAGAGTGTTTGCGCCCGGAGATTAGCGATCCCCAATCGGTTGTTTCTACTTCTCACGAAGGCGCCAGCAACGCGGCAGTGCAGGACATCGGTCGCGGCATCAATTTCTACGAAGAGGTGCGCCGCTTCGAGATCGATTTGATCCGGCGCGCGCTGGAACAAACGAGTGGTCACCAATCACGCGCAGCCCGGCTGTTGGGCATGAACGCCACCACGCTCAATTCAAAGATCAAAACTTACAACATCAATCTGCGTCCTTAACAAACGCAGTCAGTACCACCACGCGGTTGGGGGTGGGTTCTTTTCGCAGACCTGAGACCAAAACCCAAGAACCAATTACCAATGAAACGACGCGAACTCGATGGTTGTCCTATTACCGGCGCGCTACAAATGCTCGGTGATAAGTGGACCATGTTGATCGTCAGGGAGCTGGTCGCTGGTCCAAAGCGCACGATGGAGTTGCTGAACAGCCTGTTTCCGATTAGCAGTCGCACCCTGGTTGGTCGGTTGCGCGATATGGAGCAAGACGGGTTCTTGGACCGGACCGACTTCGGCGGAAATCCACCGCACATTGAGTATGCGCTTACCGAGCGAGGCCGGTTGTTGCTGCCATTGTTGGAATCGCTGCGTCGCCTGGGTGTAGCGCTCGACTGCAGCGACTGTGATGATCGGCGAAAGCGTTTGGGGTTTTATTGTGAGCCGTGTCCTTTGAATGGACAGGCAAATGAAATCGCGATTCCCACTGCGCCTCG
>DATFRK010000925.1:0-7828 GCA_035263325.1 Pyrinomonadaceae bacterium
TCCCGTCGACGGCTCAGTCCGGGTAGAGAATCAATTCGGCGCCGTTCTGGCCGAGGTCTGGGAGGAAAAGTACGTCTCGGTGTCAGCCAGTGTTGAGGGTAGTGCGCCGCGCTTTACCAGGTCACCTATTGTTATTGACAATCGCGGCAAACTGCTTTCCATTTCCGTATTTCGGACGCCGGTAGACCCGGTCACCACTATCAACATAGCAGTAAAGATCCCAGCCGCAGCGAACCTGGAAGTGTTGACCACCAAAGGCCAGATCATCCTGCGGGGGCTTCCCACCAAGGCCTTACTACGTTCGCGGGCGGGTGACATTCAATCCTCGCTACCTCAGTCAATGGACGCGGACGTTAACGCGCGGTCCACGCGAGGTACAATCAAATCTGAGATCGCTAACATCCAACCAAACGCCAACGACGAACACACTCTGCAAGCACACCTTGGTGAGGGAAGTGCTCGGAAACGTCTGGACCTGCAAACAGATTCGGGCCAAATCCTACTTTCAGCGGACGCCACGGCTACGGCTGCGACTGCCACAACCGCACAGGTAACCAGGGAGTCTCAAGTGCCCGAGTTAACCGGACAAAATCCGACGTTGAAAGCAGCGGGAACCCCGGCCTCGGAAAAAAATAATGAGGAAATCAACGAAGGCGACGTCATCAGGGTTGATTCGCAACTGGTCACTTTAAATACAAGCGTCATCGATCGCAGCACCAATCGAGGAGTTGTTGGTCTAACCCAGGCGGATTTCAGACTCTTTGAAGATGGCCAGGAACAGCATGTGGTCCAGTTTGAGTCGTCCTCTGCTCCGTTTGACCTGGTGTTGCTGATCGACCTTTCGGGTTCCACGAAAGATGTGGTGAAACTGATTCGCGCCGCAGCGCTACGATTCGTCGAGGCAGCCCGACCCGCCGACCGGATTGCCGTCATAACTTTTGCCGGCCAAGCAGCCATAGTTTCAAACTTAACTGCCAACCGCGATGAATTGCGCGAGCGGATCAACGCCATCGACACGGCACGCGGTGATACCAAGTTGTACGACGCCACTGATTTTGCGATGAACGAGGTAATGAAGGACGCGAAGAAATCTCGGCGTACCGCAATTGTCTTGATGAGCGACGGTCTTGACGGTACGATCCCCGGGGTCAGCGGCCAGGTGGGTTCACGTCTTTCCTATCGCGAATTGCTCAATCATATTCAAGAGTTTGACGGCGTCCTTTACACACTCTGGTTGAACACTGAATATGAGGCGCTCAATCCGCTCGATACGCAGCCGGAAGCTTTCGATGCTGGTCACGACCGCATGAAAGAGATGGCCGATGCTGGTGGCGGTCTGTTTTATGAAGTCGAACAGTTGACCGATCTGGCCGGTGCTTACGAACAGGTGGTGGCCGATCTGGGTACTGTTTACAGTTTGGCCTATCGACCTACCAACAAAGCGCGAGACGGAAAGTGGCGCGCCATCAGGATTAACATCAATAGAGCAAATGCCGTAGCCCGCGGCAAACGTGGCTACTATGCGAACTAGAACGCTCAGATTCATCGTTCTCCTGTTGTTACTCACCGCGCTCAGCTTTTCTTATCCGGCTACTGCCCAGGATCCCACCGAAACCATTCGCATAGAATCAGACTTAGTCGATCTCAAAGTTAGCGTCTTAGGTCTTGCTCCAACGCCGCAGCCTTTGCTGTTGGACCAGAAAGACTTCTCTGTTCTGGAAGACGGGACGCTACAGCAGATTTCGTTCTTTGCAGCCGCCGATGCTCCCTTCGATCTAGTACTGCTGTTGGATCTATCCGGCTCGTCTGCCAAAAAGTTGAAGCTGATTCGCCGTTCCGCCAAGCGTTTTGTCGATGCCACGCGGGCGGTGGATCGTATTGCGGTTGTTACTTTTACCGATCAACCAGCCCTGGTTTCCAACTTCACCATGAATCGCGAAGCGTTGAAGGAACGCATAGATGCGATCAGTGAAGCGTACGGCGGTACAAATTTTTGGGATTCGCTCGACTACGTGCTGCGCGACCTGGTCACCCAGAACCATGGTCTGCGCCGGACGGCGGTAGTTGTTATGACCGATGGTATCGACAACGCTTTACCGGATGTGAACGGACCTGGGTCGCGCATCAGTTTTGCCGATTTGTTGGTAAACATTGAGAAATCGGAAGCGATTGTCTTCCCCATTTACGTTGACACTGAGCAGGAGGACGTCGCTCGCTTCCATGTGCCACCCGCCGCATATGTCCTGGCGCGGGCGCAATTGGCCCAGATTTCCTCGATGTGTGGGACCACTATGTACAAGGCGGCGAAGTTGAAGGATTTAGATCAGTTGTACGCGAAGGTTATTCACGACCTCAGCACGGTTTACAGCATCGGTTATCGCCCCACGAATCGTACATTCGATGGCAAGTGGCGGGCGGTGGAAGTCAAACTCCCCGGTAGACCTGATCTCTTCGCTCGCACCAAGCGCGGATACTTTGCCAAACAGGAAACTGAACAGTGAAGTGGGAGCGCAGGCGGCTCGCCTGCCTTTCGTCAGGCCTCTTGACTCAAATGAAAGGCAGGCGAACCGCTTTCGCTCCCAATCATTCAGGTGGGAAAAGCTTGTAAATGTTATCGGCGAGACTATAATGCCTAGAGTCTCCCTGGCCGCATCCCAAAAACTCGAATCGGAGGGGCTTTCCATGAGAAAAACTTCCTGCCTACCACGCTTGTGGATCTTTTCGCTTTCCGTTCTGCTCTTCAGTACCACGCTTTGCCTCGGCCAGAACCGCGAAAAGTTTGTTATCTCAGCCAAGGCAGGTGGTATCAATGCGGTCACGGGCCAGGCCAGCGTGGTTGGTAAAGGCGAAGCGGAGTGGCAGCAACTGATGGTCACCGACGATTTGAAAGCGGGAGATAGAGTTAAGACTGCCGGCGACGGCAGGGTGGAAATTCTCTTAAATCCCGGCTCTTATCTGCGGGTTGGAGGAAACTCGGAAGTCGAATTGGCGAACAATTCGCTGGATAATCTTGAAGTTCGGCTGCTTCGAGGGACGGCAATCGTAGAAGCCACCGGTAATGATGGAATGGAGCTATTGATCAATATCAGTACACCCCATGCGCGGCTGGCGATCGTCAGGCAGGGTCTCTACCGTTTCAACGTGGTACCGGGAGACAACACGGAACTGATTGTGCGGAAGGGGCGCGTGATTCTCAACGACACGCACACAAAAGTTAAGGGCGGTAACAAGGTCGTTTTCAGCGCCACCAACGTTTCCGTCGCGAAATTGACAGACGAGGAAAAAAAGAACAAGGAAGAAGTAGAAGTTTGGAGTAAAGATCGCGCCAAATCGCTGGCCCAGGCGAACAATCGTATCTCGAATCGGATGCTCACCAGCGCGTTTCGCGACTCGGATCCGTTCAATTTTGGCTCCTCAAGTCGATCGGGAATCTGGTTCTTCAACACTCGAGCTGGCTGTTATACCTTCCTTCCGTTCTTTTATGGCTGGGGTTCACCGTACGGCGGCTCCTATTCGACCTCAGTCTTCGGATCGTTTGCTGTACCGGGCTACCGCCATCCAACTATGTCGGGCTATCCAACCAACTCCGCCTCGTCCGCCAGCCCGGTTGGCGTCCCGGCAGGGCCTAGTGGTAACCCCAGTGGTGGTGCTCCGGCGCCCGGGCGAGTGGCGATGCCGACAGCTCCAGAGGGCGGCGGCCGGGTGATTCCTAAGCTCGATCGGATGTCGGATCCGTCGCGACCGCAGCCTTAGGCTCCAGCGCTAACGCGCTTACGCGACTCTTTCAACAACTCATTCAATTCCTCATTGATGATGGTCTTGATCTCGGCTGGCTTTAAGCCGGCCAGGATGAGTTGTGTCAGGGCAGTTCGTAGTTGGGAACGAAGTCTCTCCTCGGGCTTTTCTCGAAGTGTCTGCGATATAACCACCGCCCCCGAGCCGTGCCTGACGCGGATCAATCCCTCCCGCTGCAACTTGCGATAGGCAAAAGCCACTGTATTCAGATTGACTCCCAGGTCTGAGGCAATCTGCCGTACCGGAGGGAGCGAGGTCCCTTCTGCTAATTCCCCCCGGGCGATCAAGGTCTTAATTTCATCAACCAGCTGCTGATAGATGGGCCGTGCATCGCGTTCGTCTATGGTGATATACATGATTGTCTGGTGACTGTATACACTAGACAATCATGCAAGTCGAGAAGATTTTAAACCGCCAGCTGAAGACCTAGCTGAGCGGCGGTCGTTGACGAGCCTTCCTTCTTGATCTGGCCGCAGCCGTCAGACCCATCAGGCCAGTGCCAAGCAAGAACATTGAAGTGGGTTCTGGAACCTCGGTGGGCGAAACGATAGTCAATGAGATCGGAACGGATATGTCAGCAAAAGTTCCGTCAGCAAAGTGACCGTTGAGGTGGAGTACACCAAAGTAATCGCCTGGGGCGGCGTCAGAGGTGAGAACCATTCCAAACAGGTTCCCCGATATAGTACTAAAACCCTGAACGACGCCAGGCAAGAGTGGCGGTGGATAGGCGAAATCGGCAAAGAGTTCTCCGATGCCCGGATGTGCTGAGTACATGTAGCGATCCTGAATGATGAACGGTTGAGCGTTTGGGTTTGTTAGCGCAACGCCGAAACCAACAATAGCACCTGCCGTCACAGATTGGCCGGAGTTGGTGCTCGTAAAAATTAATGGATCTGCCTGGGTGACGACCGCGCCGCCAAGTTGGAGCACCGAAAAGACAATTCCAATAAATACAAATCTGAGTAAGGCGGACATTTGACTCTCCTTCGGGTAATTTTGGATTGCAGAAGTTTTTACGCGTTCCACGCGAATAACTTTTGCAGTCGGGGTTGCCCCGACTTAAGTGGTCGACTTCCGAATCCGTCAACTACTAGTGGCAGGAGATCAGGAAAGATCACCATGAGAATTTTGGAAGGGCGGTTTCGTGCGAATCTAGCAACAGTAATTCAGGCGAGTTTGTTAGCAAGTTTAAGTGCAGATTCAGTGACAGACGCAATGTCTGGCCGTCCGGCTACCGTGTCGCCCACGACGAACACATTCGGCAGGCAGGTTTTGTGAGACAGGACCAATTGAGACTCCAAAGTTTGATTCGTTCCCATGACCATTCCCAACTTACGTCGCGTGAGATCGTAGAAGGTCCGTGGATTTGCCGACTCAAGCACCTCGATGTCCCCTCCCAATTCAGGCACATGATCGTGGAGACGTTGCCAGAGATTGGCCAACGCCTGCTGGTCCCATAGTTCTGCGTCCGCTTCACTCGTTTGATAACTAAACCATGGTTCAACCGCGGTCGTCGTGGTAATCGTGGCCGCCATTTTGCCTGGGGGCACGTTGCTTCGAGAGGTAGCAAAAGTGAACTCGGACGAACTTCCTTCGTCGACATCATCCTTGGACCACGATGAGGCAACGAGAAAGTGTGAACCCGGTAAACGGTCGGCCGCAGTTTCTTCCAGGCTGGCATAAATGAGATAAGCACCGCTGCCGCGAAGTTGCGCCAACTCTTTCTTAATCTCGGCGGGAGTACGATTTAAGCCGATAAGTTTTCCGTAGGTGTCCCAAATCGTCATGTTGCTGACAATGGCTCGACTCGCCCGCATTGTCTCGCCGCTCAATAAATCGACACCAATTGCCTGGCCACTTTCATCGTAGGCAATTCGCAGTACGGGCGTGTCGAGCCGCACAGTGCCTCCAGCTTGTTTGATAGCTGCTGCTAAGCGTTCCGCTAACGAGGCTATTCCACCCTGGATTGAGTAATGTCGTTGGCGCAGGGACATCAAGGCGATGCTGGCTGGCAACAGAGCACATTGATCCAGAGACGTGCGAATGAAAGCGCGCAGCTGAGCATCAATAAAGGTCTGGAATCGATCGGATGTATTTGTCAGTTGGTCCAGCGTGGTCTGGGTTTGCGCGCGCGAGATCTCGCGGACTGAACCACCGCCGGGCAAAAGCATGCGAATCGTTCTTGGAGCATTGATACTGAAGTCGGGAAAATCGTTGAGCACTTGTCGCCAGGCAGTAGCGATTTTTCCCACCCGTTCGTAAAAAGCAGTTGCCTGTTGGGGACACTCGGGAAATGTGCGCTGCAGTTCGGCGCAAAACATGGTGTTCTCGCGCTCCAGCTTCACGTCCGTTCTATCTGGCAAGCGCACGACAAACGGGGAATCCATCGGGAAGGCCTCTGGCGCACTCACCGGCAAGGTAGAAAAAACTCGTTCGTGTATTTCATCTTTGCCCCAACCTGAGTAAAGACCCATTCCAGGTTCAAAGTCGTGACCAGAGAAGTTGATGCGGCCGACACAGCCGCCAACCTGTGATTGACGTTCGAGCAGGCACACGCTCAGGCCGCGAGCAGAGAGCAACGCAGCCACGGTCAAACCGCCGATCCCGCCGCCCACGACTACAACGTCATAGGACATGGTGCTAGCAGAGCTGGCGAATTGCGTATTCGATCAACAGGCCGGTTTGATTCTTGAGTGGTGCGAATTGCTGGATCCACTTCTCGAGCACCGGTTGTAACAGCAGGAAAGCAGACTGCAATCCATTGAAGATGAGGTGCAGCATGAACGGAGGTAATAGGCTCCCGGTCACCGCTCGCAAAGTCGTGAGGACTATGCTTAAGATGGTGATTACCAGGATCACGCCCAGGTTGTTCTTGTACTGCCAGTAGTGAATTCCGGCAAACAACACCGAGACGATGGCGATGGCCCATCCGGCGCCAGTGAGTCGAGCCACGGCCGGGTAGACAACACCGCGGTAGATCAACTCTTCAACGAAGGGCGCGGTCAGAAAGGAAAGCAATGCGATCGTGATCCGGGTAGCGGCAGAACTCTCGATGATCAGGTCTAGTTGTGTTTTCGCCCCACCTAGAAATGTAGTTATCACTCCGCCGACGGCCAATAGGGCTATAGCAAGACCAACGCAGATCAAACTGCCCTTTAATGGTCCCCACGATTTAGGCCAACTGAATCCCAGCGTCTCGAAAAAAGGGTAACGGCCCCAATGGGTGACCACCGCCCAGGCGACGCCAATGGTCAGGATATGTGCCGGTACGACACCGAGAATGGAAAGAAAGAGTAGTGTCTTATTGCTGGCCAGTTCTTCAGCGGTCAAATGGCCAAATTGCACCATCAGGTAAACGACGTAAGGGATTACCAGCACCAGGGGCACGAAAATGAGGCACAAGAAACTCGCCAACCAGGTGCCAAAGGCCATCAGCAGGCCCCATGGTGGATTGTCCGGAGACAAGGGCCGTTGTGGTAACTCGTTGGTTGTTCCCTGGAGAACAGTTGGACTCGGAGTTAACGGATCAAGTGCTGAAGGAGGTTCGTTTGTAATCACTGGAGATTGAGTTTAGGTGAGATGCTTGAATATGGTCAACTTGCGTTCTTTGGCCTTCAAACAGCCGGGTATTCGATCTCAAGCAGTGCCTTACCGATGCGTGGCGCGGCGAGCATCAGGCCGATAATAGTTTTCGCGTCCTCAATTTCTCCCTTCGTGATCATTTCCAGAGCCTGGGAGAAGGGAATTCGCTCCACTTCGAGAATCTCGTCGTCATCGAGTCGTTGAGAGGTAGCGCTCAGTTCGGTAGCCAGAAACACCCACATCTTCTCGACGCAGAAGCCCGGCGAAACAAAAAACTCGGAGATTCTTTCCCACCTGGCCGCTACGAATCCGAGTTCTTCTTCCAATTCCCGCGCCGCCCCCACTTCCGGTCTTTCACCCTCTTCAAGCGTTCCGGCAGGTGCCTCAAGCAGGTAGCGCCGAGCGGGATGACGATATTGGCGCACCAGCGCAACTGTATCGTCGTCGAAGA
>DATFRK010000926.1:0-4939 GCA_035263325.1 Pyrinomonadaceae bacterium
CACTGGCTCATCAGTGCTAACTAAACCTGAGGCACAAAGCCATGAGTGAAAACGACAAAGAGCGCGTTCAAAGCACCGTAAATCGCGCGCGGCCGCCAGTCTCAAAAACACAAGTTGCGATTGTTGGTGTCTTTTCACTGGTCACTATTGTTGCACTCATCATCGTTGGCGTTTGGCTTGTGAAGCCGCGCGGCAATGCTGGCCGTCCAGTGCCGGCGCCGAGTTCAACTGCCGCCGATCAAAGCGCCGCTACCAACCTGGCCAACGGTGAACAGACGCTGACGTTAAAGCCGGAAGAGGCGCAGCGGGTTGGGATCAAGCTCGAGACGGTTGGTGAGCGATTCTCTTCTGAGGCTGTCGGGCAAACAACCACTGGAGTCGTCCAACCGAATTCTTACAGGGAGACCCCGGTAGTTTCGATTGTCGGAGGCATTCTTCGTAATGTCGGACCGGAGTTGGGCCAAAGCGTAAAGAAAGGGCAAACGGTCGCGGTTGTTTTCAGCAATGAACTAGCCGAGACGCAGGCAAAATATCTTACGTCTGTTACCGAGCTGGAGGAACACCACAAGCATCACGCTCGCACTGAGCAATTGGTTGAGATTGGTGCTGCCAGTCGCGAGGAATTGGAAATGGCTGCAAGCAAGTTGCGCGCGGCGGAATCTGAACTTGCTAACCTGAGACAGCGTCTATTGCTGTTCGGGCTGTCATCGCAACGGATTGCCGCCCTTCATTCGACCTCGCAGATAAACTCCGAGGTGAGTGTGGCGGCGCCGGTATCCGGCAACTTAACCGGTCGCAGCGTGAATGCGGGTGAGGTAATAGAGGCGAACAAGGAGTTGATGCGCGTTACGGATCTCTCCACTGTTTGGGTGGTGGGACAGGTTTACGAAAAGGATCTTGCACTCGTTCGTGTCGGCACTGCTGCTAGTGTTACTTCCGATGCTTATGAGGGGAGAGTGTTTCGTGGGCGGGTCTCTTATGTCGATCCAAAGATCGAGCCGCAAACCCGCACAGCCCAGGTGCGAGTTGAACTGGCCAATCCCGGGCAACAATTGAAGATCGGAATGTATGTGAACGTTGCCTTCGCGACACCTGGTGTAAACCAGGTAAGAACTCCTGTTGTTCCTGTTGGGGCAGTGCAGAACGTCGGCAACCAGCAGATCGTCTTCGTGGCGACGAATGATCCAAACGTATTTGTAATGCGTCCCGTTCACTTAGGCGCGGAAAGCAATGGGTACTATCCGGTAGCAGCGGGACTTAGTGTTGGTGACCGCGTTGTGACCGATGGTAGTTTCATGTTGCGAGCGGAGTGGCTCAAAACCCATCCCAACAGCTAAGTTAAATGAAGGCTATTTATCGCGATCATTCAATTCTCCTACCGATGGCCGTTATTACTTGGGTCAAAAATGCGGACTGAATTTTTCCTCTTGACCTTGGAACATTCAGGTCGAAGCCAACGATCTAAAAGACACCGACAGCCGCGATCAAATTCGCCGACACCTGCGTCACATCACCATGGTGTTTAGCGAAGGTAATTTCGCAGTCCCAATGCTCATTCATGAAAAGACACCACCGGGAAGCAAGGTCATGGGCCAACTCAAAGCTGATATCACTTATGAATTCAGGGAGACGGAAAAAGGCGCTGCGATTCAAATCTCAAGCAACAACAGCCAAGCAATAGCAGCGATTCATGAGTTCCTGAGATTTCAGATCAAAGAGCATATGACTGGCGATCCTTTGGCAGTAAAGTGAACTTTGACCAACGTGGGGATTTGAACCCCAGACCCCGTCCCGTTTCACGGGGTGCTCCAGGCCAGGCAGGTGTTTTCAAATCAACAAGCCCTGATTTTGCTTAGAATTCTCACTGCACTGCTATATCCAGTGTTTCAACTGCTCGTTCAGCACATTTCGGTCACACTCTTTGGCTCCGAATAAGACCTTAGTGAATCTAGCCGCCCGATGAAGTCCGGTCTGACAGATTCTACATTTTTGCCGCAGTGAAAATAGGTACTTAACGGTATTGTCGGCTGCAACCCACCCTACTAGGATTACCGCCCTAAAAGCCTAAGACTACTGACTGCGAGATTCTGTTCTTCAAGGTGTTTTGTACCCGCAGCTCGAGCTTTCAAAAACACAGAAGCCGAACGATATCGTTCAGATGTAGGACTAAAGGAGAAGCAAATGAAAACCGAAAACCGAAACGATTCGCTTCAGCGCTCAATTCTACCAATACCCGATCGCAAGTCCGTATCTCTAACGACCTACACCGCAAAAGATCCTGACACGAAGTTTCCTCCGATTACACCACTGCGGCCACCAACGGGAGCGCCCAACGTTCTTGTCGTCCTGATTGACGATGCAGGCTTCGGCTCGTCGAGCGCTTTCGGTGGACCATGCCAAACCCCGAACGCTGAGCGCCTTGCTGCTGAGGGATTGAAGTACACTCGCTTTCACACGACAGCACTCTGCTCACCAACCCGCGCCGCGTTGCTCTCGGGCCGAAATCATCATGCAGTCGGCATGGGAGGAATTACGGAGATCGCCACTTCGGCTCCGGGTTACAACTCGCTCCGGCCCAACACCTGCGCACCACTTGCAGAGACCCTCAAACTGAACGGGTATTCCACAGCACAGTTCGGAAAGTGTCATGAGGTGCCGGTCTTCGAAGCCACGCCAATTGGTCCATACGATCGCTGGCCCACCGGTTCAGGCTTCGAACATTTCTACGGCTTTATCGGTGGCGAAACGAGTCAATACACACCACCGCTCTACGATGGCACTGTACCGATTCAGCCGGAGAAAACCGGCGAAGAAGGCTATCACCTCACCGAAGATCTAGCCGATAAGGCAATCGCTTACATCCGACAGCAAAAGGCCATCGCGCCAGACAAACCTTTCTTCATTTACTTTGCTCCGGGTGCCACTCACGCACCCCATCACGTGCCGACAGAATGGAGCGATAAGTACAAAGGCAAATTCGATCAAGGTTGGGACAAGGTACGTGAAGAGACTTTTGCCCGGCAGAAGAAACTTGGAGTGATACCAGCCGACTGCGAATTGACTCCGCGACCGAAAGAGATTCCAGCCTGGGAAGACACCGAAGAGCGACTGCGCCCCGTGCTGAAGCGCGAGATGGAGGTCTACGCTGGCTTCCTCGAACACGCCGACTTCCACGTCGGTCGGGTCTTCGACGTACTGAGCGACCTGGGACTCATGGACGACACGCTTATTTACTACATCATCGGCGACAACGGCGCGTCAGCCGAAGGCACGCCGACCGGGTGTTTCAACGAGTGGCTGGTCAACGAGGGACCCGACCTGATGACGACGGATCTCTTGGTCCAGCATATCGATGACCTTGGTACACCGCGAGCTTACAATCACTACGCGGTCGGTTGGGCTCATGCGATGGACACACCCTATCAATGGACCAAGCAGATTGCTTCTCACTGGGGCGGCACGCGCAACGGCACAATCGTTCACTGGCCCAATGGTTTCAAAGCGAAAGGTGAAACACGCTCGCAGTTCTGCCATGTGATCGATGTAGCACCGACCGTGCTCGAGGTTGCGGGGCTGCCCGAGCCGACTATTGTCAATGGAGTAATGCAAGAACCGATTCATGGATTCAGCATGCGTTACTCCTTCGACGATGCGAAGGCACCGGAAACGCATGAGACGCAGTACTTCGAGATGTTTTGCAATCGCGGCATCTATCACAAGGGATGGACCGCTGTCACCCGTCATGGAACTGTTCCCTGGATAATGGTAGGGGCGCAGCCTTCCCTCGACGAAGATGTGTGGGAACTCTATGACACGAGTAAGGATTGGAGCCAGGCACACGATCTGGCAAAGGAGCAGCCGCAAAAGCTCTTAGAGTTGAAAATGCAGTTTGCTCTCGAAGCAAGCAAGTACAACGTCTTTCCGCTTGATGACCGCAAGGGGGAGCGGGCCAACCCGGATCTCGCCGGACGACCAACAGTAGTGCACGGCAGCACCCAGCTTTTGTTCCCCGGCATGCGCCGCATACAAGAGAACACCGCCATCAACACCAAGAACAAGACGCATTCAGTCACTGCCGAGATCGAAGTCCCAAACGAAGAGGCGAAAGGGGTGATCATTGCCCAGGGCGGATCGATGGCGGGGTGGAGTCTGTACGCCCACGAAGGTCGATTGAAATACCACTACAACTTCATGGCGGTTAGGCAATATGAGGTGACCGCTACCAGCCCGCTTCCAGCAGGCAAACACCAGGCGCGGATGGAATTTGCTTATGACGGCGGTGGCCTGGGCAAGGGCGCAAACATTCAACTCTTTGTCGATGGTACGAAGGTCGGTGAAGGACGGCTCGAACGATCTGTGGCATTCAACTTCGCGTTGGATGAGACGCTGGATATTGGCGCCGATCTCGGTGAACCCGTCTCACCGGATTATGCCGCTCGTGGTAACGAGTTTAACGGCAAGGTTAACTGGGTGCAGATCGACATCGATGCCGCCGCGAAAGATGTCGACCACAAGCTGGGCGTCGAAGAGCGCTTCAAGGTTGCGATGGCGCGGCAGTAGTTACCATCCACAGATTACGCCGATTCGCAGATTGCACAGATTAAGGAACGACAAGATGTGAACAAGTCATTGGTATTGAATGTCTTCGACCAGAGCTTTGAGCCGCAGTCGATCCAGCTTTTCAATCGGAAGGGCGCAGAATAAACCAATGCGATGAGCCAATGTTTGAGCAGCTTGTGTGAATTGACCGAGCTGCTCTTCGTTACTGCCTTCAGCGAGAGCAGGATCGGTCATACCCCAGTGGGCGACTATAGGTTGGCCGGGCCAGACGGGACATGACTCACGGGCGTTGTCGCAGACCGTGATGACGAAATCAAATTCCAAGTGACCAAATTCTTCCCACGACTTGCTGCGGGCGGTGCTGGCATCGATGTGGTAG
>DATFRK010000927.1:0-4109 GCA_035263325.1 Pyrinomonadaceae bacterium
CCGGCGACAAGATTGCCGAGTATGGACTCACGGGGTTGATCGTAGGAGGAACCACTGTGGCTCTGGTTAAGACTGGAGCCTTCAAATACATCTGGAAGCTGTTAGTCGCAGCTGGCCTGGCTATCAGTGCTTTTTTCAAGAAACTCTTTTCTCGTAAAAAGGTCGAGTAATAAGCACGACGCATATGAGCGACGGCGAAACGTTATTGCTCATACTCTCGCTGTTCTACCTGTCCGACTGCTTTCTCTGGATTAAGAAGCAGTCGGTGGCTTTCCTTGCTCCATGGTGTCAGCGCTGGCATATCGCGATCATGCACACCATGGTCGGCAATTCTCGCGGCGGGTTTCTGCTGGCAAATCCCCTGCCCCCGTTTGGCACCGTTATCCTGGCCCACGTGGCGCCAATATCGATCTCACCCGCCGGTGTCTGCGCCTTTAACTTGCAAACTCTGCCCGCGGGCAGGACGGCGCAAACAGGCCACTCGTTGCTGTTTGCCGACGTCACCGCCGCCAGCACTGACGGCCTCGATCTGGTCATCAATAACGAGCGGTTTGCCAAGTGTGCTACTGGAACTCAGGCGCGCATGTTGTCAGATCTGATCAATGAAATGACCACCACGGCTCCCGGCGACCGCGAAGAGCTACTGCGAGCACACCTGAGCAAACAGTTTGCTGACAGCGAAGCTTCAGCCAGGCTTGCTGAGGCAGAAGAGATAATTAGCCCCATCAGAGAGATGTGCTTGATCCTGTTCCTGCTGCTGTTTCTTTTGACTCCGATTCTTTCAGATCTCGCAGGAGTCCTGCGCCTCATAATTCCCGTGGGCCTGGTGATGATTGCGCTGGCGGTTGAAATCGCCATTATGTTTCGCCGGGCGCACAGGCAGTTCTATCCGCACGAAACACAGGAACGATTCGAAAGCATTGTCAAAATGATCCTCTGCCCCCCGGTGGCCATCAGGGCAGTTGATGAACTCAGCAGGAATCTCCTGTCACACTACAACCCGGTTGTCCTGGCAGACATGCTGACCGGTGAGGCAGCGGGAAGTTTTGTTCGCTCCTATATCCTAGACTTGCAGCACCCGCTCCGCCACGAGATCACAGATGAGACGTCTGTCCAAATTATGAATTGGGCGACTGCGGAACAATTGCGCCTTTGTCTGGAGTTCGTCGATCGGAGCCAACACACCAAAGCAGATGAGCTGTTGGCTCGTCCTGAAAAGCAGAGGGAGTCAGCTTCATACTGCCCGCGTTGTAGTTGCCAATTTGTGCTCCATGCTGGGGCGTGTCCTGATTGCCCCGGCGTGGGATTGGTTGCGTTTTCAGAGTAAACACGGGAGTGGAGAACGACCCAAGCGGACGAGCCGATCCTTTGGCAGAAGCTTACTCTCCCGGTCGATTAAGACATCTTGATAGAGTTCACCGCGAGGTGTACAGTTCAATTTACGGGTCAAACACCAGATGCAGCGCCAGGGTTATCGCGGGCATCGGTAATGTTGATTCCTACGCCGAGTTCTCCCTCAGTTAGCGACATTTTTCCCTCAGCTACATCGATGATGTCAGTTTCTGTGCTCCAGCATGGGCACGGCATTTTGGGGGTGACAGAAAAATGTTACGGCCAATTAGAGAGTTGGGAACTTACCGGCTGCACGCTACGGACGGGGACATAGGTCATCTCGAGCAATTCTATTTTGACGATCGGGATTGGCAGATCAGATACTTCGTATTGGACATTGGTACCTGGCTGCACGGTAAGAAAGTACTGATGTCGCCCTCCGCAATTATTGGAGTGGACGCAACCACCAAGACCATTAACGCCGCGTTCACCAAACAACAGGTCCAGGCAAGCGATGATGTTGGCACGCACAAGCCTGAAGGACTCGAACAACCACGTGATTACTCTCTCTATCTCGGCTGGCCTTACTACCTCGGATCGAATCCTTTGAATTCCGATCAGGGACCTGCGCCGGGCGGGCCGCTTGATCCGGAAAAAGATAAAACCTCAGAGCTCTCATTCCAGTCAGCATACGACGAGCACTTGCGAAGCTCCAAAATGGTGAGTCGCTATCACGTCATGGCGGTGGACGGCGAGATTGGACAGATTGAAGATGGCATCGTGGACGATCAGACCTGGACCATTGAATACCTTGTGTCAACCATGAGAATTTGGTGGTCAGCAAGGAAAGTACTGCTGCCTACGCAACGGGTCTTATGGATCAGTGCGGCGGAGTCGAATGTCTACGTGAGCCTCAAGCGGAATAGTATTGCTACGGCGCCTGCGTTTGATCCCGAGAAGCCGCTAACGCGGGATCTTGAGAAGGATTTGTACAACCACTACCGGAAACACACGCGGAGATCGGAGCCAAGTCGTCGCGCAAACGCCTCCTTGCCACAGTTTTATTCGGAGCACCCTACTTCTTTTGTTAGTTTGCTTGAGACCTTAGATAGAAGGCACTATCCTCATCACAAAAAGTAGCAAGCAACAAAGATAAACTGGCTTCGTGACGATTACTGACCGCCAACTCGAACAGTATTCACGCGACGGATTCCTGGTAATTGAGGATTTTGTTAACGGGACTGAGTGTGATCTGCTGCGCGCTCGGGCTGAGCAACTGGTCCAGGAGTTTGACCCTTCAGACCTCGTGTCGATCTTTACCACTCACGAACAGAGTCGAGTGGCCGATGAGTATTTTCTCAACTCGGGAGACAAGATTCGCTTCTTCTTCGAAGAGAATGCCTTTCTCCCTGACGGCCGGCTGAAACAAGCAAAGGCACAATCGATCAATAAGATCGGACATGCGCTGCATGATCTCGATCCGCTTTTTGATCGCTTTTCCAGATCCCCGCAGGTCAAAGAGTTGGTCGGCCGACTGGGTATTCAACAACCGTTATTGTTGCAGTCGATGTACATCTTCAAACAACCGCACATTGGCGGCGAAGTTAATTGTCATCAGGACAGTACTTTTCTCTACACCGAACCCAACGATCTTGGCGGACTGTGGTTTGCGCTGGAAGATGCGAGGATTGACAATGGTTGTCTCTGGGCGATTCCCGCCGGACATAAGCGTGGTCTTAAGTCACGTTGGCTTCGCAGTGGAAATGGTATGAAGTTCGAGACTTACGACGCTGAACCATGGCCTGAAAACGAATTAGTTCCGCTGGAGGTGAAGAAAGGAAGTTTAATTCTTCTTCATGGGTTGTTGCCTCACAGGAGTTTGGAGAACCGCTCTTCAAAGTCGCGACACGCCTATACGCTTCACATCATTGGTGGCGACTCACTTTACCCTTCCGAAAACTGGTTGCAGCGAACAGGATCACTGCCGTGGCGCGGTTTTTAAAACGTCGTCTAACAAGTCTTCTCGGATACGATGACGTTCTCAAAAACCTTGCTTCTCGGAGTGTGTTCTTATAGAGTACGCCGCAAATCAAGTCCACAGACTCAATCGGTTTGTTTGGTAGTTAAGATCACTGACCTTAGTATTTGACGCGCTCTCGTTGTCAACCCGATCAACCTCGCACACCAGGCATACTCTCGACCGGAGAACCCAAGAAAATCCTTTTGACAAATGATAGCTTCTGAAACATGGAGGCGCCATGAAACAGAGAGTGAGAATTGACAGTGGAAGGACGCTGATTCGGTACTGTTTTATCGATCAGAAAGACAGAGGAGGTCGTTGGCTTGTAGCTGTTAGCCTGCTTATCCTTTGCTGTGCTCCCGCTTCGGGTGCGTCCTATCTTTATGTATCTAGTTCTGAAGGAACGACAGTATCGGTCATCGGAACTCATAGCAGAAGTATTGTGGCAACGATTCACGGCAGCACAACCAGTCTCACACCGGATGGTGCTTTCGTCTACATTGGAGACCCGGAATTGAACACCACCTTAATTGTGGATACCCGAACGAATGCAGCGGTCGAGACGTTGCCATTTTTTTCGTCACCAGTTTTCACGCCCAACGGTGCAACCGTATACCTCGGTGTAAACGGGCAGACAATTGTTCCGAGAAACACAGCAACAGGAACTTTCGGAACACCAATAACCATTCCCAATTTCTTTATTGTCCCAAGTTTCGTCACGCCCAACGGACAACTGCTGTACGCTTTTGGCAATGAA
>DATFRK010000928.1:0-2934 GCA_035263325.1 Pyrinomonadaceae bacterium
ATCGTCGCTCCCCCGTTGCTGGCCCAATTCCAATCGGCTCGTTCGTAAAGTGCATTCGACAATTCTCTAATCTCAATCTCGTCGGGTGTATCGCGATCGAAATAAGTGGCGACGGTGAGCGCACCCGCGAACAGAAAAGCCGAGTCGATGGTAGAAAGCTCGCACTGCCAGACGCGGCGACCTGTTTCAATGTCCAGGAAATGGTAGAAGAAGCCTTTGTAGCCAGACGCATTCGGCTCGGGACCTTGCGGGCATTCAAACAAATAACGAAGTCGCTTCCGAGCGATCTTTGCAGCGAAATCTCGAAAGATGACGCCGCGCTCAACGACTACTGGGAGCGTGGCTAGCGCCATGCCGCAGGCGGCAATACTTACCGGGGCTTGAGGATCAGTCTTATCGCGGACAAGCCCATTATCCGGGTTGGTTTCATGAAGATAATAGAGAACAGTCTCGAACTGCAGCAGCCCCAGGACTTCTTCAAAGGGCAGTTGATCGAGAGTGTGACTACTGTATATGTTGGACATGCGTTCAGTTGTGCTCCCTCAGCCCAACTGCACACGTACGTTGTGAGTTCTAGCGTCGTCGTTTAGCGGCACCGCGTCGTTCGGCAGTCGTTCCCCGTCCAGCTCGACTGATCGGACGCCGCGACCTGTGCCGGCCGAGTTGTCCACTACAATTCGATACGTCGCGGAACGATGTCGATAGCTCACTTCAAACCCTGACCACTTTGTTGGGATGCACGGCTCGAAACAAAGTGTGCTGCCCTGCAATCGGAACCCCAGGATCGCTTCAATTGCAACTCGGTAGAGCCACGCCGCCGAGCCGGTATACCAGGTCCAGCCGCCACGGCCCGTGTGTGGCGCTGCGCCGTACACATCAGCGCAGACCACGTACGGCTCAACTTTGTAATGCTGGGCCTCTTCAGTCGTCGTGGCATGGTAGACCGGATTGATAAGATTCCAAAGTTCGGTGGCGCGGTCGCCGTAACCCTGTAACGCTGTTGCCAGGGCAACCCAAGTGGCAGCGTGAGTGTATTGACCGCCATTCTCCCGGATACCCGGCACATATCCCTTAATGTAACCAGGTTGAAGGACCCCTTTGTCGAATGGAGGATCAAACAATTGGATCAGTTTGTCGTTGACACGCACCAAGCGGTTTTGAACGGCGTCCATTGCCGATTGAGCCCGTACACCGTTGGCGTTCCCGGAAATCACTGCCCAAGCCTGGGGGATAGCATCGATCTGGCATTCATCGTTTTGCGCTGAACCCAGCGGACTACCGTCGTCAAAATATGCTCGGCGGTACCACTCGCCGTCCCAGGCGTTAGACTCCAGGGCCACCCGCAGTTCTTCCGAGCGTTCCCGGCACCAAGTGGCATCATCGATCTGCTTGCGCTGCTCGGCCAAATTCGCAAACGCATTCAAAACGGTGATGAAGAACCACCCGTTCCAAACGCTCTCGCCCTTTCCCGAGGCGCCGACCTTGTTCATGCCATCGTTCCAGTCACCGGTGCCCATGAGAGGCAATCGATGGGAACCTAAGTGGTAGCCATGCTTCAGCGCGCGAACACAATGCTCGTAAACGGTACCTGTCTGCTCACTAACCGCAGGCAAGTTAAAGACCTCCTCCTGATCCTCAGCAAGCACTGGCAACGCGATGAAGGGCACGTTCTCATCCAACAGCGCCGTGTCGCCTGTTGTTACAACATAATGGTGAACCACAAGCGGCAAGAAATATAGGTCGTCAGTTATGCGTGTGCGAACGCCGATGCCTGATGGCGGGTGCCACCAATGTTGGACATCACCTTCCTCGAATTGACGTGCCGCCGATCGCAAGATCTGGGCGCGAGCTTCTGTTGGAGCACTGTAGACCAGTGCCATTACATCCTGGAGTTGATCTCGAAATCCATACGCGCCGCCGGATTGATAAAATGCCGAGCGGGCCCAAACACGACAAGCCAGGACCTGATAAACAAGCCAACGATTTAGCATCAAGTCGATACCCGGATCGGGTGTGGTTACTTGCAGCGCTGTCAAGATGCGGTCCCATTGCGATTGCACCTGTATCAGTGCCGCCTCGGTTGAATTGGATTGTGAGTATTCGTTAACGAGCTGACGAACGTCCTGCAAAGTGTTAGCCTGACCCAACACAAAAACAACTTCTTTCGTCTCACCAGGCGCCAGCGTCAGTTGAGTCATGATTGCGGCGCAAGGATCAAGAGCCGGACCGGCGTGGCCGGACAGCCCAACTCGCCTCATGGCCGCAGGCGCCTCAATCGAACCCTGCTCCCCGAGAAATTCCAGGCGATCGGCGGTGAAAGAATGCACCGGCGAACTGCAAGCAGCGAAGGCGATCTTTTTCGCGAATTCACCAGCCCAGGCATTGCGCGCCAATATTGCCGCGCTCTCTTGATCGCACTCACAGACGACGTTTAGTGGAGCGTTTTCTCGAACTGTCCCAAGAACCCATTCGGCATAGTAGGTAGCTGACAAACGACGTTGACGATCGCTGTCGTTTCGCACGGTTAGGCGGACCAACTTAATTGGATCGTCTGTTGGGACGAAAACGAGAAGCTCTTGTTTGAGATCATGACTGGCGTGCGAATAGCGAGTGTAGCCCTGGCCATGGCGCACAATCACCGTTGCCCGGGCTCCCAACGGCAAAGGAGTGGGTGTCCAGAATTCACCGGTTTCCTCGTCGCGTAGATAAATCACCTCACTTGGTGGATCAGAAGTCGGATCATTGGACCAGGGAGTGAGGCGGTTCATTTGACTGTTACCGGCCCAACTGTAGCCCAGACCAGCCTCTGTGACTAAGCATCCGAATTGCGGATTCGCCAGCACATTGGTCCATGGAGATGGCGGCAGGCGCGGTACGTTCTGTGAACTGTTGTCGATAACTATGACGTACTCCCGGCCGTCACGGGTGAAACCT
>DATFRK010000929.1:0-15075 GCA_035263325.1 Pyrinomonadaceae bacterium
AAAATCAAAAATCAAAAATCAAAAATGACGCGCAAGGCTAAGACATACACAATAAGCGCGGTGGCAGACCAGTACGGGATTCACCCGCAAACACTGCGCCTGTATGAACGCGAAGGTCTGCTCAAGCCGTCCCGCTCTGAAGGAAACACTCGCCTCTACACCGATCCTGACCTGGAGCGTCTGGAACTCATTCTGTCGCTAACCCGAGATCTCGGCGTGAATCTCGCTGGCGTGGAAATCATCCTCAACATGCGAGAAAAGATGGATGCAATGCAGCAAGAATTTGAGCGCTTCTTCCACTACCTGCAGTCGCATGCTGAAGAGCTCACGAACTTTGCGGAGCCAGCCCACGAAGCTACCGATGCTTTGGTTCCGCTCACGCGCGCCGCAGCCTTGCGGCGGCGAGTCTCCCGCGGTTGAGTTGAGGTAGCAAACATCTCACTGCCCGTCCAAACTCTAGAATCCAAATCCAAATATTGGACTGCCCGCTTCGGAAGCCTGGTCTTGAGCAAACAAGATCTGCGGTTTTCCTAAGGTTTCCCGCGTTTACTGTCATTCAACTTTTGTGGGCCTTAGTTTGCATAAGGACGTCTTGCTCCTTCAGTAGTCTCCTCCGGTGATTACGGCCCCGACGAGACGCCCGCGAGTGACACAAGTCCTCGCGGGCGTTGTTTATTTGAAAGCGATCGCAAAAGTTAGTTCCCGGATTTAGCGGCGCCACCTGCATCAAGTTCAAAAGTACAGTTTTACTAGCACTCTCTTGTTAGGCTTCTGCTGGCGTGGTAGAGTGGCGCGCCGTACGAACCACGAACGACTTCGCTTCCTCACGCTTGCCCGCGAGGCCGCTAGACCAGAATTTCACTGACTCCGGTTTTACGATCGGACTACATTTGATTTTCTTTTGAGCGGCAACCTTCACCTGTCAGCCGCCAGGAGTTGAAAAATGAAAGTACTATCCTCACTAGTCGCGACCCTGTCATTTCTTTTCCTTTTGACGCTTCCCACCTCGCAGGCCCAGGACCTCGATACCGTGACCATCGAAGGCCGCGTAGTTGATCAGAACTCCGCGATAATTCCAGGAGCTGAGATTCAAGCTACCCTGTTGAAGACGGGTGCAACCCGTACTGTCACCACCGATGCTGACGGGCGCTACAAACTAATTCAATTGCCGCCCGGCGCTTATATTCTGCGTGCGTCCTGCACTGGCTTTGCAACGCACGAGGAAAAGTCTGTTGTGTCCAGCTCGGGTCAAACATTGTCCCTGAACTTCGTACTCACTCCCGCAGCGATTCAAGTCGAAACAATAGTGGTCACAACCTCTGCAGGGACTCCAGTTGATATGAAGCGAACGGTTGTAGGAGCAACGCTGAACGTTCGTGAAACAGACTCGTTGCCGCTACCTACGCGCTCGCCACTAGATCTGCTTTTCCTGTTACCCGGCGTAACCGAAGAACCGCTGTCCACCCGTGATCTGGCTGAGGATCGCAACACAAATCCAAATCAGACGCCGGAAGAGGCGGGCACGTTTTCCCTTTCCGGTGCGCCGGCATATTCCAACAATCTCACTATCGACGGTTTAGACAATAACGACGACCGCGCTGCGCGTGAGCGCTTTCAACCATCAGTGGCAGCAGTCGAGGAGGTACAAGTCATCACGAACCAGTTCTCAGCGGAATATGGTCGGGCCTCCGGCGGGCGCGTGAATCTGCTGACGCGGAGCGGTACACAACAATTGCGGGGACGAATTTTTTACTTCTTCGCAGACGAATCTTTGAACGCTAACACCTTTCGCAATAACACACTCGGCCTCAGTCGACTGCCACTGCAGGAGCACGACGGGGGCTTTACCATTGGTGGACCAATTCCCGGGGCGAATCCTCGAACTTTCTTTTTTGCCTCCTATGAACGTGACCAGGTCCTCGACAGCGCCCTGATTGATACCCTGGTGCCGGCGACCCAAAATCCTTTGTTTCCGCTTCCCTTACCTACCTTTCCTTCAAAGAGTCGACTGGAGGAAGTCAACCCGCCGGCAGTCGCCACTGAGGTCGCGCCTTTCGTGTCGTCAGTTAGTACTCCGCTGCGAAATAGCAGCATTCTCGTTCGCTTGGACCGCCAGTTTGGCGAGACAAATAACGCCTCGTTGGTATACCAGGGTGGACGCCTCGCGAACCTGCGCCAGTTCAGTGGCGGTAATCGGCTGGCTGATGCGCTACAAGGTCAAGCGCGCAACTCTGACGCGATTTCGCTTTCAGACACGCAGGTATTTTCCGCAAGTGTTGTAAATCAGGTTCGCTTCCAGAGTTCCCGCCTGGCCCCGGCCTTCCAGTCTCGAGGCGACGATACTCCAGTTGTCTTGATTACTTTGAACGACTCACTCCTTGAGGGAGATGCCGCCAGACGCGCGGGAACGCTCGTCGCTGGATCTTCTACTTCCGGGTCGACTGAACGTCGTGAAGATCGGCTGCAGCTGCAAGACATAGTCTCTTTGGTCAAGGGAAATCATTCACCGAAGTTTGGTGTAGACGTCCAACGCGTTTCTTCGCGCTACAGTGACCTGACCGACAAAACCGGCACCTATAACTTTGCCAGTGGCGGCGACTTTCTCCTGGGCATCCCCAGCCGATTTCGCCAGAACTTTCAGGCGGTTTCAATCCAGAACAATACCTACGCGGGCATGTTCATCCAGGATGATTGGCAACTGCTGCCCCAGTTACTCGTTAGTTATGGTTTGCGATACGAGCGGGAGAGCATTCTTGCTGATCAGAATAACTTTGGCCCACGCGCCTCCATGGCCTATGGCCCACTGTCGTCGGGCCGACTGGTGATTCGAGCGGGGGCGGGAATCTTCTACAACCGTGCCCTGCTACGCACGATTGACGATTTCACCATCGGCAAGCAACAACTATTCTTCGATACAAACCGGCTTGTCGATCCCGCCAGCGGCAAATTGATGACCGCAGCGCAACGTCGTACCTTCATCGCGACCAATATTCACTTTCCCCAAACCCTGTTACCAGGCTCGACGCTGGTGAAACAGTTTGGTGAGTTGAACACCAATTTCTCGCGCCGGCTCAACAGTCAGCTTCGCATCCCGGAAAGTTACCAGGCGAACCTGGGCGCGGAATACTACGCTGGTCGCGGCTACTCGCTTGAAACAAACTACACCTTTACTCGCGGCCTACACCTCTGGCGTGAGTTTAACGTCAACGCCCCGGTACTCCCCGCTGGTTATCGCAACTTCTCAGAATTTCTCGCGTCCAGAGATTTTCCAAACTTCGTCAGTCCTACAACCGCAACTCGCCCTTTGTTCAACTCAACGAGTGCAGGTGAACTAGTGCGATTCTCATTTGCGGGCCCTAGCAACATCAGTCGGGTCGTTGAATTCGGCGTGCCGGTGTCAGTCTTCAATCTCAGTAGCGTTAATTCCACCACGGCACTCGAGGTAGCGCTGGCGGCCCTGAATACTTTGCGACCCGATCCCCGGCAAGCTGAGATAGAAGAGCTGATTTCTGCCGGTAACAGTTTTTACCGCGGACTGACGCTGGAGTTGCGCCGGGACATCTCTCCTGGCTTCGCTGGCGCCTGGTTCTCGTTTCGCGCTGGCTATACCTGGTCGCACCTCGTTGACGATGGAATAGTGAACACTTCAGACGCTTTGGTTCCGGGGGATTTCCGGGCAGAGCGAGCCCGCAGTCTGCTGGACAGGCGACACCGGTTTGTTTTCTCCGGCACCTTCGCCTTGCCTCGAGTATTTTTGAAGTTGCAGTTATCGCCAGTTGTAAGGTTAGCGTCTGGCGCACCATTCAATATTTCGATTGGGGGGGTGGATCGCAATCTTGATGACGTGGGAAACGATCGACCCAACTTTGCCGGCGACGCTAAATTGCTTCACTGGCAAAAACCGGGACAGAACATTGACCAGTCAGTGGTCGCGCTGTTTAGTTTGCCGTTGCTTGGTCAAGCGGGGAACCTGCCGCGCAACGCTGGTCATGGCCCAGGCCTGTTCTCGTTTGATCTGAATGTGACGCGCGAGTTTCAGTTGAGCGAGCGAATACGCGTCCGGCCGTCGGTGGAGTTTGACAATGTGCTCAACAAAACTGTTTTCAGTTTTGGCTCCGAGTTCATCAACTTCAACGCCATCTCGCCCAACGCTTCAGCCGAGCAACGCCAAACATTCCTGGATTCATTTCTGGTGGCAACGCGGACTATGCGTCCGCGCCAAATTCGACTTGGCTTTCGCTTGGAATTTTAGCTGAGGTGCCAGGTCAACAGCTGAGGTCAGATGCACGAATGAATCTCGGCCTCACGCCGGAATTCAAAACGGTTCATTTGCGATGACGCTCGTAAACAGTTGCGAGGAGATGGGAGACTTGGGGAGGAGCTCTTGACCTAACAAGCTGTAATTAACGACGTGAGTTTCGAACAGATACTTAGAGCTGACGGACTGGCTGCGCAGTTTGCAAATCCTTGTTATCTTCTTTTTTGGATTGGTGAAGATCGGCATTGATTTGCGGCTGAGCCTTTGCTTTGTCGCATCTTTCCCGTGAGCGTTCTATTCTTCTTTTCATCCAGCGGTTCATTTTGTAAAACCTTCCATTTCTGACCATTCAGATGAGGCTGACCATCAATCTGTTTGCCTCAGTTGCCCGGGGTCAACCACTACTTTCTTCGCAGCTTATGTGCCACTGCTCCGGGTTTGGCCAGAACCGTGGCCTATCAGTGCTTCCCTTTACCTTTTAACGCGTAATCCTGCAGCCAAAAGGTTCCAACCAGGCCAAATTTTCTTACCCTACCTCCGCAATTTACATAGTGACACCCTCTTCTGCTGCCTCCATCCGCCCCGTATAACTTCTGAGATGCAATAGAGTTAAGACACACGATATGGTTGGCTCCAGATCCGAAATGGAACTCCAAACCAGCCAGCGAGTCCCTGATCGCCTTGTGATAAACTCGACTCGGTTGCCAAGGATTTCCACCCGAATGGTCCCAATCGACTCCCAATCTGAGCCTATTACCGACGTCGACGCCGCCTTGCTCGATGCCGAGCTATTCCTCAAGTATCACTCTCCGGAACGAGCGATTAAGCGTCTGCGGACTGCAGTTGAGCGAAATTCACGTTCGCTGCCATTGCGGGAGAGGTTGCGGGAAATCTGTGCCATGCAAAAGCAGCCCGATGAAGCGGCGCGCCAATGCCTGGTACTAGCGAGCCTCTACATTGAGCGGGAAGAGTTTGATACCGCTTATGATCGTTTACTGGAAGCGAAGCAACTGGACAATCGCATCAACATTGCCAGTGGGTTGGAAGCGATCCGCCGGGCACGACGACCCGACTTACGCCCGACGCCCGCCGCCGAAGCGAATTTCGATAAACGTCACTTTACTCTCGCCGGCGATTTGAGTGCTGTCAGTACTTTTGATGCCATTCAGGTGATCGAGAATGCGAGGCTAACTGGAGAGCTGACGCTGACCGGAGAAAAGCGGAGCGGTCGGGTCTTATTCAATGAAGGACGAATCGTCGACGCTGAATGTGCAGGAGCAGTCGCAGAGCAGGGGTTCCAGCGCATTGTCGAGATTACCAATGGCACCTTCGAATTTCAGAAGTCCGAGCAACAGTTTCCCATCAAGATTCAGGCAGCGACCAACACGAACCTCATCCTCGACACATTGCGGCACCTTGACGAACAAACGAAGTAGCTCTTGGTCTAATCGATCAAGACCCTCGCGTTGAGCGCTTCAGCCTTTTCGATTGCGGTAAGTAAACGAAGAAACTGGGAGTAGTTGCGACTGCGATTGGTGAGACGTTCTAGTTCCGAGTGACTCAACTCACTTCGTAGCAGCAAGTCGAGAAAATCATAGTAGTCGGGTGCGGCCTGCAAGGGAAACTCTCGTGTGTAAGAGGTCGCGTTGTCATCGTCAGAACGAAAGCCAGCTAGCAAATCGAAGATATTGTCAGTTGTTAGCCTGGCGGCGTCGCGAGTCAGTTTGATGGGCACGCGCAGTTCAAAGAATCGAAGTCCTTCGTCAGTGACCACTCGCCGTAACTCTTTGGAAGCTTCGCCGTCAAACGGCGACTCGGGATCGACGAGGATACGTAACAAGCGTGGTTGGTCATCCTTATCCATGGTGTCGAGGCAGAGCTGCACACGATCCGCGAGAAACTTTTCAAACTGGGCCTCGATCGGGTAGTTGACCCTACCCAGGCAACCTACCGATTCACCTTCGCCCGCTGCCTCCAGCGGCAAGCAGGCGGGACATTGAGGACAGATGGCGGTCGCTTTCTGCATGAGCTCCACTTCCTCACGGGCACTTTCAACCCACCTGACTTTGTCGTCAGTGGGAATACTTGCGTCGCCAGTTGTCAGCCTGGCGTGCAAGCTGCTCAAGCGGCCCCAGTCGCGCAAATGTTTCTCGGAATAATTCGCGCGCAGGGGACAGCGATATTGGAGTGCAAATTCCAGGGACATGAATTCTCTCTAAATCTTGGAGGCCTCCTTGCGATGTAATCACCGGCGCAACTGTAACAAGGTCATTTGACGGCTGCACCCATTTCGTTTCAAATCACTAACACAGTGAGTATTAACGAGCAAGCGAAGCCCTTCCAGCGCACGTTCCCGCCCGGTCCGAAGCGGACTCTTCCGTTGGCCAATTTGATTGCCTACGGTCGCGGCGCACTGCCGTATTTTCAGAACCTGGCAAAACGCTACGGAGATATTTCTTACTTCAAGATTGGACCGCAGGAGACTTTTTTCCTTAATCACCCTGACTACATCAAGGACGTCCTGGTTACGAACAATCAGAACTTCCACAAGGGGCGGGTGCTCCAGCGAGCAAAACGCCTGTTAGGTGAAGGATTGCTGACGAGTGAGGGTGATTTTCATCGGCGCCAAAGACGCCTGGCCCAACCTGCCTTTCACCGGCAACGAGTGGCAGGCTACGCCGATGTGATGACCGCGTATGCAGTGCGAATGAGGGAGCGTTGGCGCGATGGAGAAACGCTCAACATTTCCGAAGAGATGATGCGGTTGACCCTGGCAATCGTTGGCAAGACCCTGTTTGATGCTGACGTTGAGTCAGCCTCGGGAGAGGTCGGCGAGGCGATGAACGTGGTAATGGAGTTGTTCCGCACGCTCACGATCCCGTTCTTTGAGCTGTTGCAGAAACTACCGTTGCCACAACTGCGTCGTTTTGATAACGCCCGGGCAAAACTCGATCGCATCATTTATCGACTCATTGATGATCGGCGGCAAAGTGGCGTCGATCGTGGCGACCTCTTATCCATGTTACTACTGGCCCAGGACGAAGAAGGTGATGGTGGGCAGATGACGGACCAGCAGTTGCGCGATGAGTTGCTCACGATCTTCCTGGCAGGACACGAGACGACCGCTAATGCATTAACCTGGACCTGGTACCTCCTCTCGCAGCATCCCGAAGTGGAAAACAGACTCCATCGTGAACTCGACGACTTACTTGGTTCACGGGCTGCGACTTTCGCTGATGTGCCCGCACTGCGTTACACCGAAATGGTGCTGGCTGAATCGATGCGACTCTATCCACCTGTATGGGCCATCGGGCGTCTGGCGGCAGTGGACTGCGAAGTCGCGGGTTACTTTGTGCCTAAGAAGGCCCTGATGGTCTTCAGTCAGTTCGTGGTGCACCGTGACGAAAGATATTATGAGAAACCACTAGACTTTAACCCTGAACGTTGGCTGCCAGAAGCGCGTGAATCAAGGCCGCAGTTTTCTTATTTTCCTTTTGGCGGTGGCCCACGTCGCTGTATTGGAGAGGGTTTTGCCTGGATGGAGGGCGTGCTCTTAATTGCCACGCTAGCGCAACATTGGCGGATGCAGTTGGTACCTAATCATCCGGTAGCTTTGAGACCGCTGATCACGCTGCGTCCGAAGTACGGCATGCAGATGATTGTCAGTAGGAGGTAAGTCATTGCTGATTGCCAATTGGCGATTGCGGATTGCCGGAGAAAGAGCGGCCGAAATTGGCAATTGGCAATCGGCAATTGGCAATCGGTGTGTGCTAAGCTTTGCTCTTTCCCGCAACGAAGCACCACGTTAGAAAGGGTCATCAATCAATGGCAATTAGTCAGGAACTCTTGGAAATCCTTGCTTGTCCGGCTTGCAAGGCGAAGGTGGAATTAAAGCCTGATGGTAGCGCGTTGAAGTGCGTTGAGTGTAAGAGGGTCTATCCGATTCGTGACGACATCCCGGTGATGCTAGTCGACGAAGCGAAGGTAGAAGAATAGTCGCATGAACAGCCTGCGCGACACTGTGGCCCTGTCTCCGCAACTGCGCGGGATCGAAACGACAGCGAGGCAAAGTTTGCTTGGTGAAGAAGCGCCACAGCCCTTGGGGCCCGCCATCTGGGACTGGCAGGAAGTCAGAAAAGTACTTTTGATTCGCCTGCGCTCAATTGGAGATACAGTATTGGCCACGCCGACCGTGCTGGCGCTAAAGCGGTTCCTGCCGGCAGTGCAGATAGATGTCTTGTTGGAAGATTGGGTGGCGCCGGTGCTGGAAGGTCATGGTCTAATCAACAGGATAATCCGGCTCGAGCGCGCTAGTTTCGCTGCCCGTTTGCAGGTTGCGCGCGAATTGCGACGAGAGCATTACGATGTTGTCTACAACTTGCATGGAGGAACAACCGCGACATTGTTGACCCGCGCCACCGGAGCACCACATCGCGTGGGTTATGCAGCTTACCAGTACGCCAAACTGCACAATCATCAATCGCCGTCGCCCCTCTTGCTTTGGGGGCAACAGAAGACGCATTCAGTGGAACAACAACTGGCGCTGGTTGGCTGGACGGGAGTGCCAGTCAGCGACCGGCCGCCAACGCAGTTGGCGATTGCACCCCAGGCTGATGCCGCAGTTGACGAACACCTCAATGCGGTCGGACTGCTCGGAAAGAAGTTTGCGCTGGTCCATCCGGCTGCAGCTTTCGCGACGAAACAGTGGGCCACCGAAAATTTTGCGCACGTGGTGGAGTTTCTAGGTGATAAGGGTATCCCGGCGGTGGCGATTGCCGGCCCGCACGAGCGCGCGGTGCTGGAGGCGTTGACGGCTGAATCTGCTGTGAAGGTAACAAGTTTTGATCTCTCGCTCCCTGAAGTCACAGCTCTCGCAAAACGGGCCCAAATTTTTGTGGGCAACGACAGCGGCATCGCTCACATTGCTGCCGCGGTCAGCACGCCCTCCGTGGTAGTTTTTGGTTCGTCAAATACCGCCCACTGGCGCCCCTGGAACACAGCTCCAGCGGAGGTCGTGTTGGAGGAAATGCCCTGCCAGCCTTGTCACGGCTACTTTTGTGAGAAGTTCCCGCAACCTGAGTGTATCTTGCGGGTACCGGTAGGAAGAGTGACAGCAGCCATCGAACGCTTACTAACTTGAGTGACCTAAATCAACAACGTGTCGCAGAGATCCTGGCTACGATTCGCGACCGCACCATCGTAGTGTTGGGCGATGTAATGCTCGACGAGTTTGTTTGGGGCGATGTGACCAGGATCTCTCCGGAAGCTCCGGTGCCCGTGGTCGATGTAAAAAAGGAGTCGGTCCATCTGGGTGGCGCGGCGAACGTGCTGGCGAACCTGTTATCGCTTGGGGCTCGCGGCATAGTAATTGGGGCAGTCGGAAATGATCCCGCCGGAACCCGCTTGCGGGCCAGTTTGCGCGAAATCAATCCCCAGGCTGACGAGTATTTGGTGGTTGATGAGACGCGCCCATCGACGACTAAGACCAGGATTATTGCTCATAGCCAGTTGGTGGTTAGGGCTGATCGCGAACTACGCACGCCAGTTAGTTCCTTGATCGAAGACAAGATCATCGCGCAACTAAAACAGGCGCTGGCGAAGGCCGACGCGTTTGTCGTGTCCGACTACGATAAGGGAGTGGTGACACCGCGCATCCTCTCTGCGATTTTGCCGCTCGCGTGTAAACACATGCCGGTCTTGATCGATCCCAAACTACGAAACTTCAATTACTACCGGCCAGCGACTCTCGTCACTCCAAATCATCACGAAGCGCTGCGCTTCACGAACACTGAGCAAAACTCAGACGAAGGTTTGCACCAGGCAGCCAAACTAATTCGCGAGCGGCTCGACTGCGAGGCGGTACTGATTACGCGTGGAGATCGCGGCATGATGTTGGTTGAGGGCGACAATGAGCCTGTGTATGTCGAGACTGCGGCCCGCGAAGTCTATGACGTAACCGGAGCCGGCGATACGGTGATCGCTGCCCTGGCCAGTAGCCTGGCAGCAGGCGCTTCGATGTTAGAGTCAGCCAGGCTGGCCAATCACGCGGCGGGCATAGTGGTCGGTAAAGTGGGCACAGCCACCGCGAGTGCGAGTGAACTAACCGCGACTTTTGCGCGCTAGATAGAGTTGGAACGGATCGACATCCCGATTTAATTTCAGATCCATATGTCACCTGCGTTAATCTGTGACTCAAATCACACTCCCGGGTTTGAGGATCCATGATCGGCAAAACACTTCGCAATTATCGGATCACGGACAAGATTGGTGTCGGCGGGCAGGGTGCCGTTTACAAAGCCACTGATGTCAAGCTCGGCCGAACGGTAGTGATTAAGGTTCTGCCCGAGGAACTAGTGGCGAAGGAGGCCAACCTGCGGCGTTTTGATCGCGAGGCCCGGTTAGCATCTTCACTGGATCATCCCAACATTTGCACCATTTTTGATCTCGACGAAGTTGAGGGCGTGCACTTTATTGCTATGCAACACGTCGAAGGCAAAAATGTGCGCCAACTGGTGGCCGGGCGGCCACTTGAATTGAAGACCGCGCTCCTGATCGCCTTGCAGGTCGCCGACGCGCTGGCAACTGCTCACGGACGGGGGATCATTCATCGCGACATCAAGTCGGGGAACGTCATGGTCACTCCATCAGGACAGGTGAAGGTGTTGGACTTTGGCCTGGCCAAGCTTCTGGACGACACCCAAGCCGCGACCGCCGGTATTCATCGTACCGAATTGACCGAGGTGGGAGTGCCTTATGGAACTGCGACCTACGCGGCTCCGGAACAGGCGCGAGGAGACCGCGTCGACAAGCGGGCTGACATTTTTTCACTGGGCGTCCTGATCTATGAAATGTTGACCGGCACCTGGCCTTTTCGCGGTAAGACTACGATCGACGTGCGCCACGCAGTGTTGCACGATACGCCGCTACCTGTGAGCGAGTTGCGGGGCAGCCCGATTCCTCCCCGGCTGCAGCAGATAATCGATCGGGCCCTGGCTAAGGAACCTCGGGATCGCTTCCAAAAGATGGAAGACTTTCGCGACCAGTTGCGTGAGGTGCTGCAGGAAATATCTACCGAGGCGGGCCAACAGAGTCTGGCCCCCGAGCCGCCGCGGCATCTCGCTGGCGTCAACCCCGTCTCGCGGGCCGTGCGTTGGTTGAAGTCCATCACCAGGAGCGAGGCTCCAACTACCTCACCAACGTTGATGACGCCGACCAGGCAAGCCATCCACGAAACTCCGCTTACCACCGTTGCCGATCAGGATAGAAAAAGCCTGGCCATCTTGCCTTTTCGCAATTTGAGTAACGATGCGGCCACGAGCTTCTACGAGTTCTCCCTGGCGGACGCCGTCATTACTGAATTGGCCCGAGTGAAATCACTAGTGGTTCGTCCGTCTTCAGTTATTGCTAAATACCAGGGACAACTCGTCGATCCACGGGAGGTAGGACGGGAGTTGAACGTGAACGCTGTACTCGCGGCAGGATTTATTCACGCTGGTGACAACTTCAGAGTAACCGCCCAACTACTCGATGTTCTGTCGGGCGAAATACTTTGGAGCGATCGCATTGACACTGCCGCTTCGGACATAATTGCGTTGCAGGACACAATAGCCCAAAGAATTGTCGAAGGGCTGCGGGTCGAACTAAGTCCTGCCGAGCAGGTCGGGATCGCCAAGGCCGCCACCCAGAATCCAGCCGCGTACGAACAGTACTTGCGCGGCCGCGATCTTTTTGCGCGTTTCATTTTTCGTACTACTTCTCCCGACGATTGTGCGACAGCGATTCAGCACTTTGAGCGGGCCATTCAACTTGACCCCCATTTTGCCCTGGCGCTCGATGGTTTAGGGGCCTGTCATGTCAACCGCGTCTTCAAAGGTTTCGGTGGTTCTGAAGATTACGAACAAGCAGAAATTGCTTTTCACAAGGCCCTGGAAATTGATCCCAAGATTTTTGAAGCGCGCATGTTGATGGTTTTTGTGTACCTGTGGCGAGGTGAGAAACAGAAAGCACGCGACGAAGTGAATCGAACGCGGAAGGAAGCTCCGAACGAGCCGGTAGTTCACTTTGTCAAAGCAACCCTCCACCGGCTTGATGGTGAATATGGACGAGCTTTACGAAGTTGGGACCGGCTGGCGCGACTCGACCCGGCGGCCCATGTGGTGGCCAGTTACAACCGGGCCCTGGTCCATATGTACATGGGCCACTTCGACGAAGCTTTTCGCCAACTCGACAATGCGGGCGAGACCGAGAATCCATTAGTGAAAACGTTTCGCGCCCTGGCCCTCTACTACACTGGTCAAACAGATGATGCCGCCGAACTCATGGAGCAAGTCCTGCAGCGCAATCCGAACATGCACGGCGTACGTCCTTTTATGTCGATGTTCCTCAGCGCCCAGGGCAAGCATGACGCGGCCCTGGCCCAGTTGAACGAGAACGTCAAACGCAACGGCGAGGTGGACGCGGACATCGCCTACTCGATCGGCTCCGTGTATGCGCTCGAAGGAATTAGAACCGAAGCGTTTGCCTGGCTCGAACGTTCAATTGCCCTGGGCAACGAGAATCGACCCTTGTTTGACAACGATCCCAACTGGAATTCATTGCGCGCGGAGCCGGAATTCGCGGAATTGATGACCAGGGTTCGCAGAAGAGAATCGCACAGTACCCTAGATGACGGAGGAGAATGAACGACCGACGCTATGGCCGGACACCCTACTAACTTAAGACCTTCCCGGTTACTCAGTTTGCTGCTGTTGCTTTCGCTCGGTTTTCCGGCGATCGCTTTCACAATTCCGCAACGTGACCGTCGCGCGAAAGAAGAACGGTCAAATACACAAAAACAGACCCCTGGTCCTTCACCGCTCCCAACTCCGGTAGCTTCTCCGGCGCCTGAAGTTGCTCAACCTGTTCAAGTCAACAGTGGCACGCCTGCGAAGACCCTGGCTGAGTTGCAAAACAGGATCACTGAGGTGTTGCGTCGCCCGGAACTGTCGTCAGCGATGGTCGGGATCAAGGTAGCTTCCCTGGAGTCTGGTCGCGTGCTGTTTGAAGAAAATGCCGCCAAGCTCTTGCGTCCTGCTTCGAACATGAAGCTGTACACGGTGGCCACTGCCCTCGACCGGCTGTCACCCGACTATCGCTTTACCACTTCAGTCTACGGGGCCAAACCGGACGCAAACGGAGTGGTCCACGGAAACATGACGATTTATGGTCGCGGTGATCCGTCAATTGCCGCCCGCTTTAACAATGGCGATTACTTCAAAGGAATTGACGATCTAGCGGCACGGATTGTTGCCGGAGGGGTAAAACGAGTTGAGGGCGATCTCGTGGGCGATGAAACTTACTTTAGTGGCCCGCAATACGGAGCCGGTTGGGAATGGGAAGATTTGACCTGGTATTACGGGGCTGAGATCACCTCCCTGACTGCTAATGACAATGCGCTCGATCTATTCGTTAAGCCGGGGGCAGCGGTTGGTGACAAAGCTGTGGTAACTACCGGTCCACCGGATCCATTGCTCACCATCGTCAATCAAGTGACTACCACTTCCGAAGGGGTTCGCCGAGACATCTCCGTCTATCGCGACCTGGGCGAGAACTCCATTACGATCACCGGCACCATTCCCCTAAAGGACCGCGGTTATACCGGGGGCATCGGCATCTCTCATCCGGCGATGCTGTTCGTTTACCTCTTGCGTACTTCGCTCGCGCAAAAAGGTGTAACGATCACGGGGAAATCTAGAACGATTAGACCATCGTATTTGGCTCCCCTGACAACGATGGTACCAGTTGCTAGTAGTACCAACGGCTCGGCGATGTTGCCGGCTGGTTATCAGAATGAAATTGCCGCGCTTCAGTCGCCACCCTTCAGTTTAATTGCCGCGCAAACGTTGAAGCCTAGCCAGAATCTTTATACCGAACTGATCCTGAGGACACTGGGCAAAGTCACGCCACCACCGCAGCTGGCCACTGGTGATCAGACTTCCGAAGATCTTGGTCTCGAAGCAGTGAAGGGATTTTTGAAAACTGCAGGCGTCAGACCGGAAGCCCTGGTTTTGAGTGATGGCTCGGGACTTTCGCGCAACGACATGGTGACGGCCGAGGCTTCGGTGCAATTGTTGACCTTTATGAGTCGTCACCGCTTTGCTGATGTGTTTCATCAGTCATTGCCGATTGCCGGCGTTGATGGAACATTGCGCAACCGGATGAAAGGTACGGCGGCCGAGAATAATCTGCGAGCAAAGACTGGTTCGTTGAGTTCAGCTGCGAGTTTGTCAGGTTATGTAACTACGGCAGCCGGCGAGAAGTTGGTGTTTTCAATCATGGTCAACAATTACCCCTCGGAGGTTGAGCCACGGGTGGTCTGTATTGATCCGATTGCTGTGTTGTTGGCGTCGTTCAGTGGCAGGTCGTAGCCTCCTCAAGTCAGGTTAGTGAAGTTAATGGGTCGTATAGGTCCTATACAAAACGTAATCACCAAAAAGGAGATTTCCCCTGATGTCAGAAGCACTCATCGCCCTCTGGAAAGAATGTCGCCTTGGATTAATCAGCGAAGTCGAAAAAATCCCTGAAGACCAATTCAATTTCAAAGCAACTCCCGACACACGAAGCATCGCCGAGTTGTTACAGCACATCATCCAATCGCAATGCTTTCTAGTGGGTGAGACGTGTCGCGATAACACCAACCTGATGCGCCAGTCATTTCCGGATCACCTGAAGGAGTACGCCGGCGGCGTCACTGAAATCTTCGATAAAGATGGACTGCTGGATCGCCTTCGCACCAGCATGGACCAGATGGAAAGCACGATGCGCACCTTCAGCGACAA
>DATFRK010000930.1:0-2172 GCA_035263325.1 Pyrinomonadaceae bacterium
TCCAATGGGTCCAGCTGTTACCACAATTGCCGTTGGCTGGCGACACGCAGAACCCGTTTCCCATCGAATACAATGAACGCGTCACTCATCTTCGCTTCAATATCTACCCTGATGGTGGCGTCGCGCGGCTAAGGGTTTTTGGCGAAGTAGTACCTGACTGGCCCAGGGTAAAAACGGAGGGCCTGCTTGATCTCGCGGCCGTAGAAAATGGTGGCCTGGTACTGGCGTGTAGCGACATGTTCTTTGGTCATCGCCACAACCTGATTATGCCCGGTCGAGCAGTGAATATGAGTGACGGCTGGGAAACCAAACGGCGCCGTGGACCAGGACATGATTGGGCCATCATCAAACTTGGCCGCGCGGGTCAACTGCGGCAAATCGAGGTGGACACGACTCATTTCAAAGGAAACTTTCCCGAGAGTTGCTCTCTGGAAGCTTGCAATGAACCAGGCGTGAGCGCCGACAAGTTAACCGATCTTTCCGTCCCCTGGACCAATGTCTTGTCTCGCACAAAACTGCAAGCACACACAAGACATCGCTTTGCGGAAGAACTGGCGGACGCCGGTAGGGTGACTCACTTGCGGTTCAACATCTTTCCCGACGGGGGCGTTAGCCGGTTGCGTGTCTACGGTATCGCCGAATGAGGCAGTGTCGGGAACATGTTCGATCTAACCGCTTTTAATCTTCTTGCCGACGAGGCGGCCAGCCGGGAATTGGAAAAGTGCTGCAGCGCAAAAAGTTGGGGGCGCAGAGTGGCAGCTCGCCGGCCGTTTGCAACGTTCGCGGAACTCCGCGCTGCCGCTGATGAAGTCTGGTGGTCGTTGGCGCCGGCAGACTGGCTCGAAGCCTTCAGTGGCCATCCGAAGATCGGAGAACAAAGAGGCCCACAGCACGCCTCGGCCCAGGCGCAACACTGGTCAAAACAGGAACAGTCGGGTGTTTCTGAGGGTAATGACGAGACTGCGGCGCTGCTGGCAAAACTGAATCGGGAATACGAAGAGAAGTTTGGCTACATCTTTATTGTTTGCGCCAGCGGAAAATCCGCCGCAGAAATGCTGGCAATTCTAAGAGAACGGTTAGACAATGACGCCGCCACAGAACTTCCTGTTGCCGCCGGTGAACAAGCGAAGATTACTCAGTTGCGCCTGGCAAAGTTGCTGAACTGCTAACGAGCGTCTGTTGTTACTGACTCACAATCGTCCCGACCACGGACAAGGAAGACATGAGCACCGTTTCAACTCACATTTTGGACACCTCGCGAGGAGCGCCAGCCAATGGCGTAGCGATCTCTTTGGAAGTGCAACACTCGGACGAAAGCTGGAGTGAGGTTAGCCATGCCTGGACCGATGACGATGGACGCGTGAAGCCCTTCTTCCTGGTTCAGCAGCCACTACAAAGCGGTATCTACCGTTTGGTGTTTGATACCGAAACCTACTTTTCGTCTCTTGACGTTGACTGTTTTTATCCTCAAGTGTCAGTGATCTTCAAAATTGAGGATGCGTTACAGCACTACCATGTACCACTCTTGATTAGCCCTTACGGGTATTCAACCTATCGTGGCAGTTAGGGCCTTCGGTTTTTGTGCTTGGTGCTTTGTGCTTGGTACTTTGTAGCGGATGAATGCTTTTTGGTTGAATCTGCGCAAAGCAAAGAACTAAGCACCAAGTACGAAGCACCAAAGTCCCAAGTACAAAATACGAAGTCTCCATAACAAATGCAGCTAGATCCCACCGTTAGTGAATGGCTGAACCTCGCACTGCGCTGGATTCATGTCTTTGCCGGCATCATGTGGGTAGGCACGACCTACTACTTCACCTGGCTGGATGCCCGCCTGACTGAAGAAGAAAAGGCGGTGGCCAACACCGGTAATCCGGCCCAGATCTGGATGGTCCATAGCGGCGGCTTTTACGTGGTGGAAAAACGCAAAGTACCAGACCTTGTTTCTCGCACCCTGCATTGGTTTCGTTGGGAGGCGGGCACCACCTGGTTAAGCGGTTTTGCCTTGCTGGTGGTTGTTTACTACCTCGGCGGAGGCGCGCTGGTGGATCGAGATGTCTCGCAGATTAGTGTGGTAGCGGCAGTCGCTCTCGGAGTTGGTGTCATTGTTGTGAGTGGCACTGTTTACGACTTGATGATGCTGTCGCCCCTGGGTCGTAACGAGAAACTCTTTGC
>DATFRK010000931.1:0-3777 GCA_035263325.1 Pyrinomonadaceae bacterium
TTACCTGGCGCACCTCGATTGTTCGATTTAGAAGTGGTGCGTGAAATCGTATTGGGGTGCGCCAGGTTGATAGGGGTTTCTGAACGCACGGGGAAGTGGCGACGCTTTGTAAGTGGCACAAAGTATTGGCGTCCCAAACAATTCCGAGTTGGAACAGGTTTGCGTCAAAAATCAGATACCACCGGCTTCAGAGACTGTGTCAAAAACCGAATTTCTCCTCTTGGTTTCGTTCGTGATAGCTCGTGTGATTTCGTGGATCGTACATTTTTCGTAGCAATTACGACGATCCACGAAATCACACGAACTATCACGAACAAAACTGACGGCTAATCGAGTTTTGACACAGTCTCTTCAGCCGGTGGTATCCGCAAAGAGAATTTGGAGGCCCTGACTAGGTTGAAATTGAAGCTCCACCGACTAAAGTCGGTGGTATCTGCAAGAGAACATTTGGAGGCCCCTGACTAGGTTGAAACTGAAGGACCACCCGGCTGAAGCCGGTGGTATCTGATTTTCGACACAGCCTTTGCTGTTGGTGGCATTTTTGACTTTTGAGGCAAAGCCACGACGAGCTATTCATCGAACATTGACTTCGCTTCTGTTACAAAGGCGACGATGCTGCCCGGCAACGTTGATTCTCCTTCCAACAAGGCCAGTTTGCGAGGTTCGACCCAAAACAACGGCGAGGCGCTAAAAGGTGCAAACCTCTGTGCGTAGTCAGCGCTAGCCACCACAAACGCCTCCAGCTTCGCCCAGTTTATTTGGATCTCGTGACGTTGCAGAACTCGACGATACTGGTCCAATAGAGACTCCAGCTTGTGTTGAGCCTCGGCCTCAAGAATTGCGCCGCGAGCTAGATCACTCATCCATTCCTTCAACTCAATGAATCCTCCTTGAGAATCGGGATCGTTGCGATACTGAATGATTTGTTGCCAGGACGTCTGCTCATCTGGAACTGGTACGACCACGACAATCTTTAACACGTCGTGCTTGTTCGGACGTTGATCGTCATCGTCCAACGAGCTGTCTCCACTGCGAACGGTGGCATATGCATCTGGGTTCTCCTGTTTTCTAACTGCGATCGCAAACAGGCGCGTTGTGTTTACGCTCACACGTCTTATTGTCTGCATTGCCCGCTCATGATCCGGTATCTTGGCCTCGATCTCCTCCACTGGCAGCGCCACCTTCTCTTTGATTCTCTTGAGTTCCTCTGGATCGTTTCGTGCAGCAAGCATCTCTTCCACGCTGGTCCCGAGTGGCCTTATCATCTCGTTAAAGTCCTCAATCAAAGAAAATTCCGAGTTTCGGGTGGCGCCATCAGCGGCAGTTTTCAACTTCTTAATATCGTACTCATGCAAAATGCCCTGGTCGACGAGCATGGACCAGTGAGCAGCATTGTGACGCAATGCGAGCGGGAACGCGGGGAAGGCAATGCGATTGAAGATTGTGGCCAGCTGCTTTTTTGCAGCATCGTTCTCTATGAAACCGAACTCAGCAATGGCGATTAATTCTTTGGCAGGTGTGGACATTACCGCGTTGGCACCTCAAGTTGTGAAAGTGATGCGAGGTGAGTTGTTGGAGCCCGTACTGGAGTCGAACCCGCGTCGCCGCCGGGTGAAGTGAAGCCACGGTTAGTCATTGGTCCGATAGGAAAGTCTAGGCTACGATCCTGCCAACGTCTTGAACCGTCACCCACACCATCAATACCAAAACCAGGGCCCAGCCTACGAGAGTGACCGGCGCTTCGACCCTGGTGATAGGACGATAGATCTTCTCCAGAACGCAGAATAGAACTCGCCCACCATCCAGGGGAGGAAGCGGGAGAAGGTTAAAGACCGCCAGGCTAGTATTGATCAGCACGGAAAACGTGAGCAGGTCTGCCAAGGTGGAACCAAACTGAGCGCTCCCAACGGCCACGATTCCGACGATACCACTCACTTGTCCGAAATCGGCAAACAGCATCGACAACCCGGACAGCTGCTGTTGCAGACCCGTCAGCAGTCGAGTAGCGGCGAACGACACAGCCTGGACCGGTCCCAGACTGAACTGCGACAAGCCGATCACGAATAATCCTAGGAACGCGCCGACTATATTCGCTATCGGACCACCAAGAGCGAACGTGATTCGCTTGTACGTGGGAAGTCGTTGGAACTCCGTGTGCTCGAGCTCAGGCAAAACATATCCACCAAATGGAATTAACGAGAACCAGTAGGATGTTTCGGCAAGTTTGAATCCAAACAGTTTGGGCCCAAACCCGATGGAAAATCGCTTGACCGGAATACCGCACAATTTCGCCGCCAAAAGATGCCCGTACTCGTGAATGGCGATTAGCAGTCCTATAACGATGGTGACGGCAACCTTCGACATTGTTTTTACCTCCAGGAGCTGAGTCAGAACGGTTTCGTTGAACTCTATCTGGTTACATTTTAGATTGTCTCCTGGCTAAAAGAAATGGACACCTCGGGTCAAAACGTCGGGACGTTTACTGGACGCGTGCTTTCCTAACCGATGGTTTGGGTCTGGCGTATTGCAGTTCCACATTAACTAGAACTGGATCTTTGCTGCCGACTCCGGGCCGGTAGTAAAGAGTTTGCGGAGCGGGTTCAGCTTCAGTCAGCGAGCGAGTCCCGTCTGCCCCGGCGTCTCTTTCCTGCTTACTCCAGGGCTTACCGACTCCGTCAGTCATCTCCAGTCGGCCCGTCTGCGTGGCCCAGGATTTCTCCCATGTGGCGATTGTCTCGGCTGAGAGTCTTTGCGCCTTGTCAGTGATCGTCAGGCTTTCAATGGGAGTCGGTGTCACCAGGACAATCACATTCTCGCCAACGTGATCGGTGCGACTCCGCTTCAAAGTGAAGTAAGGAGGGTTGTCGTCCTGCGCCGGGATTTCGATGATATGGCCAGCTTTGACGGAGTTGTCGCCGCCCAGTGTTCGTTTGGTGGGAAAGATGAGATAGGGCTCGCCTCTTGAGCCATCTGCATATTGTTCCTGGTCTACTACGTAGAGATAGCCGGTGCGCGCGGCTTCGATGCTCATGCGAATGCGATCGCCTTCGGACAGTCGGCCGTTGGATGACACTCGTTCCGGTAGCCACTCGATTGATTCGGGACTGTCGTGCGTGATGATCCGTTCGCCGGTGTCTGTTTTGCGGGATGGACGCAAGCGCCAGAGCGTAATGCCAATGACTGTGTCTGGTGACACGCCCGCGACCGGAACCCGGGGAGTCACGATTCGATAGCTGCGCTTAGTCGGTTTTCTAGCAGCTTTGCTTCCCTGATCGATATAGGCCGTGTCCCAAAGATGTCGGGTTGTTTCCTGTTCCACCGGCTGCTGGGCCACAGGGGCAAGCAAACAAGTAAGACTAAGAATCATCGTTGCGGCCATCAGTCCGTACCGTGATGCGGAGTTGTTGCTGCCGGGTGTCATATCGTCTCCTCGTTACTACTTCCAGTTACCGATTACTTTCTTCACTCCGGAGGAGTGAGATGTTTATAGCCTCGGCCAAATAAAGTGCCGGCGCGGTTTGGAGGAGCGGAAATCAACATGGCGAGTGCTAAGCAAACGTCTTTCCCGCTCCTCCAAACCGCGCCGAAGGTTCTTTGGGACATGGGCTATAAACATCTCACTCCTCCCGAGTGTAAAATTGCGAAGCAGATGCCGTTGCGCCTTTGATCATTTGCGTCCGTCCTCTCATCACTGAATCACACTGAAATCGAACGCGTTTGGTAGACCTGCACTGAGTCGCACTAGCTGCGGTCTTCCCGGCGTGGACATCGCTTTCA
>DATFRK010000932.1:0-3713 GCA_035263325.1 Pyrinomonadaceae bacterium
CGGTGAGTTGCTGCACGCGCTGCCTGACCTGAAAATTCAAGTTAAGGGAAGGCACGTCGCAGCTGATAGCGTGATAGTTGAAGTCACCATTACAGGCACTCATCTTGGTCCGTGGCGCGGACTGCCTGCGACTGGACGAAAAGTTGAGTTTCCCCTTTGCGGGATCTTCGAATTCGACGCCGATGACCGGTTGGCGGCAGAGCGCATCTACTATGATCGAGGCGCAGTTTTGGGCCAACTGGGTCTCTTTCATGAGCCCATGCGAGGCTTGGGACGCGTGGCTACAGCTGTCAGTCATCCAGTCACGATCGCGCGTGCCTACCTGCGACGCTCACCGCAATAGTAATAAACATAGTCCATCGCACGTAGCGGCTGGTCATTTCATGGCGATAGTCGTTGTAGTCAAGAGAATATATTGTGGGAGAGTCAGGAGAGTCAGGGCCCTGGAAAAAACTCAACCTTTCATTCTCCCCTACCTTTAGGTTGGGGCTCACAGGAGTTTAGAGACTCGGAGTAACCATTTTAATGGTTTTCTTGGGGGACGGACTCACACTGAGGAAGATCGTTTTTAAAAACCATTAAAAATGGTTCCACATTAGGATGCGACTGACCTATCCCCAACCTAAAGGTAGGGGAGAATGAGACGCGGCAATCCAAAAAGATGAGCGAGTACCTGTTTTCGTATGGCACGCTGCAGGACGAGGCAGTGCAACTGGCGACGTTCGGTCGGCGGTTGGAGGGTAATGCCGATACGCTGGAGGGATATGCACTCACGTCAATACCGATTGAGGATCAAGCTGTCGTCACCGCAACTGGCGACACACACTACTGGAACATTCAGTTCACGGGTATTGGCTCAGATCTCATCGAGGGCAAAGTCTTCAGAGTAAGTGCAGCAGAGATCGATCAGGCAGACGAATATGAAGCACCTGCGCACTATGAACGGGTGCGTGTGCAGTTGAGATCGGGCATGAGCGCCTGGGTATATTTGAACCTTGCCCAGACATAACCATGGTGCTTTGCAAGAATGATGAGGAGAGAAGATGAGAGTCGCTAGACGAACTGTATTCTTTACTGTAACTGCTCTGCTGACATTCTTGCTCGGGTTGTTCGTAACAAGGTTCATATCTGCGCTACAACGACCCCACGTTCCGTATCGACTTGCGCAGAGAGTGGTATGTGAGGCGACAGGATTTGCGACCACTCCCTGGCAAGTGCTGCTAAAGTTCGAAAATCAAGATCTGGAAAACCTTGACGAACAATCTTCGCGCACTGTCGGCGAGGCAATCGACGCCATCATCGGTAAGCAGGATCCAAATCGCTTCCCAAGGTTTGAGCCAAGACTCTTCTCGAAGATCCCAAATACGCGAGGCGAGGTGCTCTACATCTTAGTGGAAGAAGCACCTCTCATCTTTATTCCGGGAGAGGCTAAGCTGCGAATCCACATTTTTGATACCTCTGGAAACCTTCTTAGCGGCGATGACTTTTCTACAGGGTGGCGAACAACACTGACAGGAATGAAGATCAGGAGCCTTCCGACTCTTGGAAAAGTTCTGGCGGTAGAGGCTGCGTACTGTTTAGGAGGCTCTCCTTCTCTACAGTATTACGCAGTCGTGGGGAAACGGATTGCGCCTATCTACTTTGCCAGAGTTAATCCAAAGCACTGGGACATGTACGAATACGAGGATCCGGGAATTGGCCCGAGCTTTCCCGAACTCTCTGTCGCAGATTGGGAAAGGGCCTTAAACTCTTCGAACACGGTTGAAGTGATGGCTGCTTTAGTCTGGTTAGGGAGAACCAACCGAGATGGCCCATGGCAAAACCCAGACGCCAAAGCGGAGGCAGCAAAGGTCCAGCAACTACGTTCTAGCGGGAGCGTACACAAGCGACTCCTGGAGTTGAGTCAATCAGAGGACTGGTGGGTTCAAGCTGAGGCAAAGGCAGCTTCAAAAAACGACTGATAACGATTCGCTGTCTCGAGCTTGGCGCGGTGTGGCAATCCGTTGCGAGCCATCTCCAGGAGCACTGACTCACGCATTCCCTTATCAACTTAATATTTGCCCGGAGGTATTTGTATGACCCGCTCGATTCTGCTCATCTTGCTGTTGTTTGCTCCATTCATCGGCCAGGACAGCAAGCCTGTATGCAATGATATTGTCGGCGAATGGAAATGGTTTGTTGGGCCCCAGCTGACGATTAAAGCCGACCACACCTTTAGTAACGGCGAGAATTCCGGTAACTGGGAGATAGCTAGCGCGAAAGAGCGAAAGTACACCTTGCGCTGGGACGTCGGCGGCTTTGTCGATAATGTTATCTTGTCAACGGATGGACGTAAGTTAACCGGTACAAATAACGACAAAAACAATGTCTCGGGTGAAAGAGTCGGCGAGTGCTCCGCTAAGTAGTCCGAGATCCTATGCAATACGAATGCAGCAGCTTCTACGCGAATTTCTCGTTGTTAGAATTGGTTAGGAAGAATCGCTCTAGCTTGGGAATCGACTTTGGCACGGCTGGGGTAGCAGGTGGGGGCGGCGGTGGGTCCAGTTTCGCCAAGACGGACCTAGCTCGTTATCAGAAGACAGACTCCTTTTCGTGGACAATAGCACCAAATCGGCGCAGCGCGTTCGAGGGAGCTAAGCTGATGCAAGCGCTCGCTGTTCTAGTTGAAAATGAGATTAGCCATCGTGGCGCTAATGTCCGCGAAAGTGGCAAAGTCCCCAGCGGCTTTTATGCTGAATACGACGATGAAGGTATCCAGGGACGTATAGAGTTAACTATCAATCTGAGCGGACACAACACCCTTGATCTAAGAGCAACTCTCAACGAAACCTCCAGCACTCAAAAGCAAGCCGTGATTGAGAACAGACTACCGTTCCACAAGCCCAGCGGTAACTACCACTTGGTGCGATTCAGTCCTGAAGATTCCAGAGCAACAACGGACGAGTTCATTGAAAAAGGACGAAGGACTATTAAAGAATCAGCCGAGAGTTTAGGGCATAAAATGGCGGTAAATCACTCGATGCGAAACGACACGTTACAAGCCTTGCTCCAGAGCATCGAGTATGCGGAGGTTTTTGTCTGGACTCCATTGTCCTCCGATCACAAACAAAGATTGCGAGCGCTAACCGGTCAGGAAATAGTGGTGCCCGCGGAATATGATCAATATAACAAGATCTATTTCTTAAATGACGCGGCGCTGCGAATGTATCGAGATTTAGGGGAAACCTTTGAGGTATGGAAGATGATTTCTCCAGACGAAATGGCGGTGATACCTGGGCCTTCACTGCGGGGGCCATACCTAAGCAAATCCGCAGAAGGGAAACAGCTGACTACCATGAACTTCAAACTTGAAGATGCGAAGGTGATACTAAGGAATACCCCTGCTACGCTGCATTCGCTGTTGGAAAATTTACCGCAAGAGTGGGTCGTCACGAATGAAGGCCCGGATACTTGGAGCCCATTCGATATTTTGGGCCACCTTATTCACGGCGAGGAGACCGATTGGATTCCGCGCGCCAGAATGATCCTGGGGCACGGTGAAGCGCGGGCCTTCGAACCATTTGATCGCTTTGCTATGTTTGAGAAGTCAAAAGGGAAGTCGCTCACCGATTTACTCGCTGAGTTTACGCGACTGCGGGAAGCGAATCTGCAGGAGTTGGAAAGGCTCAACCTCACACCGGAGCTGTTGGAAAAACGAGGCAAGCACCCTGAAC
>DATFRK010000933.1:0-7022 GCA_035263325.1 Pyrinomonadaceae bacterium
CCCTTCGGAAAAGACAAATGGCAGAAGTTGAAACTCCACCCGGCTGAAGCCGGTGGTATCTCCGAGCATTCAGGCAAGCCTGAGTAGGTTGAAATTGAAGTACCACCCGACTGAAGCCGGTGGTATCTCCCAGCATTCAGGCAAGCCTGATTAGGTTGAAGCTGGAGTACCACCGACTGGAGCCGGTGGTATCTCCGAGCATTCAGGCAAGCCTGAGTAGTTTGAAATTGAAGTACCACCCGACTGAAGCCGGTGGTATCTGATTTTTGCAAACTCCAGTTTTCGTGATAGCGTTGCGACCTCCCCTGTAGAGCTTGAATCAGTTCGAAGATCAGGGAATCAGTTTCGTAGATCAGAGTACTGCTACACGGCAAACGGAGGTAACAAGATGAAAGTCAACTGGATTAAAGATGCTGACACCGCACTTAGTGAAGCAAAAAATCAAAACAAGCCATTACTCGTCGATTTCAGCGCTGCCCCTGCCTGAGGCGCCTGCGCTCGGCTGGAGGCCGAATCTTACGACGACGAACAGACCGCCTCATTTATTAACGAGAACTTCATCCCGCTCGAGGCCCACATCAAAGAGAATCCTGCCTACTTCCATCGCTTCGATTCGGTTTGGACCCCAACGGTTCTGCTGCTTGACGCAAACGGAAAAGAACGCTATCGGCTCGAAGGCTACTTGCCAAAAGGCGAGTTTCGAGCGCAGCTGGAGCTTGGGTTAGCCCGACTCGCATTCATGCACAAGAATTGGACTGAGGCCGAACGGCGCTATCAGGAAGTTTTGGATCGCTATCCCGACTCCAAAGCCGCTCCCGAAGCGCTCTATTGGAAAGGCGTTAGTCAATATAAGAAAACAAACGATCACACGGTGCTTGGGCAGATGCCGGACCTCTTCAGGCAGAAGTATCCCGACAGTGCGTGGGCATTAAAAACTGCTGCGTGGGAGCATTGAAACTTCTCGCTTCTGATCGACGAGTTGTTGCAACTGTAGCGCATTGCTGACTGCCCAACCCCCCACATCGTTGTTGAAGTAGACGTAGATTGCCGCCAGCTTTGCGCTCCAGCTCTCGATCTGCTGGGCCCAGGTTTCCAATTGGCTGAAAGAATAGGACCCGTTGTACTTCGCAGCCTGGGGACCGTGAAACCTGAGATAGGTAAAGTCAGAGGTTATCTCTCGCGGTGTTTCTTCGTTTCCCAGATCGTGAATACAGAGTGCCGCGTTGTGCTTGCGCAACAGGTCAAACACCTCAGTGGTCAGCCAACTCTTATCGCGAAACTCAAACGCATATTTGTATTCCGGCGTTAGCGAGGAAAGGAAGGTCGCTAATCGTTCCAGGTTGACAGGCCAGCGGGGCGGCAGTTGAAAGAGTATGGGACCAATTTTGGGACCAAGTTGTTCGGTCACTCCGGAAAAGAAGCGCCTGGTTGAGTTTTCCGGATCCCTTAGTTTCTTCATGTGAGTGATAAATCTACTAGCCTTTACAGCGAAGCAGAATGAACTCGGCGAATTGTTTCGCCAGCTATCGACGGTGGTTGAGACCGGCAATTGGTAGAAAGTATTGTTTAGCTCAACTGTATCAAAGTAACGGGCATAAAAGCTGAGCATTTCGGAAACCCGAATCTCCTTCGGATAGAAGTTCCCGATCCAGTGTTTATAGTGCCAACCTGATGTTCCGATAAGAGTCTTTGCCGACACAGTCTTTGGTCACCTACTCGAGTCCCAGCGACGGATATATGTCGTATCGTCAAATTATTCGTAGCTAGATTGACGAGAGGTGTCCGAAAAGCACTCAAGGCCTGGTCGATTTCGTGACTGAACCGCAGACATTCTCCGTAAACAGCTCGAAACTACCGAGCCTGGACTTCCGCAAGGCAATGAATGGGCCAAACGAAGTGGAACTCAACAGTTTCACCATTGAGATCGGCCAGTTTCAACTTGGACCAACAAATTTAGAGATGGTGAAAGCGCTGGCTCCTGTGTGGCATTGTTTGTGCCTGACGTGTGAATAGTTCAAAGCGCACCGTCGTGGGGACGAAAACAGGAGGTGACAAGCATGCAAAAACTTTTATTTTCAGCAGTCATTAGCGTGGCGGTAATAGTGACCTGGGTCGGAACGAGCACATCTGCCCAGGAAGTACCTTACCGTCTTAACGATAAACAGGTGGAGCAAGTAATGCACCGGTTAAAGAGAGACTCTGATCGGTTTCGCAAGAGTCTCGACTCTTCGCTTGATCGTAGTCGCCTGAATGGAACCCATCGGGAAGACGATATCAACGCGTTTATGAAGGATTTCTATAAAGAGAGTGACCGGCTGTACGACCGCTTCAAGGATCATAAATCGGTAGGAAGTGACGTGGAGACCGTGTTGCAGCGGGCGGCGGACATTGACCGGTTTATGTCCCGGCACGAGTTTCGCAGTGACAAGGCCCAAAGGGATTGGTCCGTCATACGGGGAGACCTGGACGAACTGGCACGAGCTTACAACGTGACGTGGTCGTGGGGAGCGTAGCCTGCATTCGAACAAGCCCCGGGGATTTGCGACTCCAGGGCTTGTTCACTTTTTAAACAACTTCGCGAATGCCTGGCGCGCATCGTTGGGAGCTCCGGAGGAGGTTTCGCGTTCAACTACGGTGCGTGGCGCAAACAAGTCGCAGCTGTTGCGCGCGTTCTTGTTGACTATCTTCTTAGGTATCGATTTACGACATTCGAAGCGGGCACTGGGATCGAAATGTTCGCACTGGCGGCAGGTGTGGAGTTCAGCCCTGCACTTCTCACAGGTAGTCTCGAAGTTGATGGTTGCTGGTGCCTTTGCCCCGCATGAGGCGCACTTCACTGCTTCGCCAAACGCCATCATCTTCGGCGAGCGTGGCCCTTCCCGATCTTGCGGTCTTGATTGAGGTGGTTTTGCTTGTGGCCTTGACCTTGGCGACTCGCGGTCATTATCCATGTATCCGCGCTGACGATATTTGCGGTCGCTCATCTCATTTTCTCCAGGTGGTTTTGAGGTGGTTGAATCATACGTGAATTCGAGGAAAGCAGCCACAGATTACGCAGATTACACAGAAATTTTTTGATTGGTCACCACATCAAGTCGTTGAGCTAAACGCGGGAAATATGCCACAGCAAAGTGGCAGGCGGTGTCTACATAACAGGAATCTTAGTCTCCTGTTGGTTGCGAGACTCTTATTACTGTTATTTAAGACGGGAGGAAGCTATGCAGGCACTGGTTCTCATCGCTTTATTATTGACTTCTCTTGTATGCGCCACTTTCCCTCAGTCAGCCAGTCAAACGCGAGCGCAGGAGATGGCGGCGTCCTTTAGTAAGCACAAGAGTGCCACCAAAGAGAAGAATGGCGTCAGGATCGAAAAGTACAAGGACGTGCAGAGCGAAACTGCGGCGAAGCAAAACCCCAGCGACTATTCGGGTGCATATGAAATACCGGAATTGGGATACGTGATCAATTTACAAGTCGGAAGTGACGGCCAGGTACAGGCAAACGGATTTGAAGCGAAGGGTAACGGTAACCGGGGTTCTCGGTCCTTTCGCCTTGAGAACGCCAGGATCGAAGGATCTCTACTAACCGCGACCCGCGTCTATGACGACGGAACAACGGACAAGTTTGAAGGTGTTTTCATAACTCGTACCGTGCGTAATAGTCCTACCGATATTGGTGTCAGTAGCTTTGGTTTGGGAGTTGTTCTCGGCACGCCGGTCGAACGCGACGGCCTAACGTACGAGCATCTGTTTTATCAGTTGAAACACTAACTTGAGCGACCTTTGGAGTGCGGGGACTCGTCACCGCTTTGTGATCTAACAACGCCCGACAAGCGCGATCACAAAGCGGTGACGAGTCCCCGCACTCCAAAGGTCGCTGTATCGGTGTGTGAATCCAGTTCACCTCACTTTAGTCCGCTAATCAAGACCGCGTCGTGAATCCAATGGCCGCGAGTGAAGGCCAAACTCTTTCCGTCGGGCGAAATGGCCAGGTCATCAATGTCATCGCTTCCTAAGCCTGCGATCATTCGTGGTTTAGCGTCGGTGAGTGGCTGTTCCCAGAGAGACTTTTCTGTGCCTATCGCAATGATGTATTGGACACTCTTACCGTCCGGCGCCCAGACGATCTTAAATGGATCAACATTCTCCTGGTCCAGCGCGAAGGTATGCAGAACCTTACGATCGTCGACGGACACGATCTCAAGGGACGAATGCCTTTGAGCATCCCTAACAAAGTAAGCCACTAGCTTCCCATCAACTGAAAACGCCGGTTCGTAAAGGCGTTTCTCCAACAGCGGAGTCTCTTCTCCATGGCCGATAGAGACCTGCCAGAGAGTTTGTTGAAGTCCGGAATAGTAATAAAGATATTTACCGTCGGATGTGATGTACTGCGGAAAACCACCTTGGCCGTGAGTTACCTGGACCTGATCGCTACCGTCAGCGTTCATCCGCCAAACTTGATTCGCTCCAGTGCGATTGGAAGCGAAGAAGATGTGCTGTCCATCAGGTGTGACGCATGGTGAAAAGTCGTGAAAGGCGTTGTTGGTCAACTGACGTTGATCACTGCCGTCGGGGTTAATCGACCAGATATCACCGTCGTTGCTCGAATAGACGATCCTGCCATTTGGTGCGAACGCAACGGTGCGCGCGGGGATTAAGACCTTAGGATTATTGACCTCCGCGAGCGGAGCAACTTGTAGGCGAAAACTGTTGCTGGTAAGCGTAGAAACTAACTTATCGGCAGCCTTGCTCAAGCTGACGTCAGTATAGTCTTCAGCGTCGTTTGTTAAAGCCCTGGTCTCGCCGGTGGCCGAGAGCTCCCAGATCCTTGATTCCCCATCGAGTGTTTCCAACGCACTAAAAAGGAAACCGTCATTCGGTAATGGTTCCAACCGGCTAATGGAGAAGAAGGCAGTATGGGAAATCTCGCTTTCCGTGCCGCTCGCCAGGTCAACTCGCAACAAGTGAAAGTCGCGGCCGCCGTTAAGCGACTGACCGGCGGCAAAAACAAGAGATCGACCGTCGCGCGAGAATTGATTGCTGGTAATGCGAATCGGTTTCTGCCGCGTCAAAACCTTCCGTTCGTTTCGTCCGTCGTTGTCTGCCACAAACAGCGAACAGTAGTCATCGGGTTGATATTTGCAGCGGACAAAAGAAACCTGTTTGTCGTCTGGTGAGACACTGAGCCAGCCTTCCGCCTGGTCGGCAATCTTCACCGGGATGCCACCAAAGGTCATCACGCGATAGGCCGCGGATAAGAAGAGTGCGCCGGCTTGATCGCGGCGGGAGAAGTAAAGTGAGTTGCCGTCATGTGAGATCGCCAGACCGAGATAACGGCTGTCAGATGGCGGGACGATCTGAATGTTCTCAGAAGTCGCTAGCTGCCGTAGCCAGACGCTTTGCTTACCACCGGTCTCGTTCGTATAGGCGACGTACTTGCCGTCTGGAGTGATGACGGCATGCGCACTGCCGGTACTAGACAATCTTTCCGATTTGAATGCCGTCACTAGAATCGGCGCAGATCGAGCAACAGCCGTGTGTGCGTTGAGTAGTGACCACGAAGTCAGCCCCAGGGCAGTGCCAAGAATCACTACTGCAGCTGCAATAGCCCAGTAAAGTTTGCCCCGTCTTTTTGGAGCAGTAACCGCCAGGAGTTCAGACGGTGTTCGGGAGGTCTGTTTAACTTCGGCAATGAAGCGGTAGCCACGGCGAGGTACCGTCTCGATAAATCGGGGCTGTTGCGCATCGTCGTGCAGCGCCCGGCGCAGCATTTTGATGTTGAAGGTGAGGTTACTTTCTTCGACGAACCGGTCTTGCCAGATGTGCTGCATCAACTCCTCTTTTTCGAGCAGTTGTCCAGCGTGTTCAACTAAGTATTGCAGGGTGTCGAACACCTTAGGCGTCAGGGCGACTGTCTCATTTCCACGCGAGAGTGTCTTCGCGCCCGCGTCCAGGCGAAAGTCTCCAAACTCGTAAAAACTGCCCATTTCCGCAGGCATAAGAGCTCTCACTAATTTCTCAGCATCATTCTCACCGCATTCTCAGGACTTCGACTCAGGGATTTTCTACGCTGGCAGCAATCTGGCTGACGAGGAATTTGGTGCGCCGGATGTTAGCACAGATTCAACAGTGGAGAAATCAATGAGGAGTGTCCTCTTGGTACCGATCCTGGCCGCCTTAACTGGCTGTCACACTGCGTCGTCGAACTCCTCACCTTCGTTCTCGGCGGGCGACTTGATCAGGGAATACGAACAGTCAGTCAGCACTGCGCGCCACAAGTACGACGGCAAAGAAGTAAGCGTGCGTGGCTTGGTCCAATCGGCGGCGTCTTTGCCCGTGAACGGCGCTGACCAGGGATCGGTCTGGCTGGAAGAGAGTGATGAATCAGGAGTCAAAATCGGGTGCTGGTTCAGTAAAGATCAGGCGCCTGAGTTCTCCCGCATCAAGAGCGGTCAACACCTGACAATCAAGGGAATTTTTAATGGCGAAGCCGGGGTCGAGTTGAAATTTTGCCACGTGGTGAAAGTCGAGTAGCTCATGAAGCGTAAACTTCTAGTTGTAATTCTGACTACTACTATTGTCGGTTCGTTTTGTTTCGTACTTATCACACGAGCGTTATCTGCCCCGGGTGATCTCGATACGACTTTCAATAGCACTGGCTTTGCGCGGGTTGGATTTGGTGGCGGTGAGAACGTGGGGCAGGCAGTGCTGGTACAGGGAGACGGAAAAGTTGTGGTGGCTGGCTCGACAACCAGCGATATACCTCACACGGCAATGTTGCGCTACAACACTGATGGTTCGTTGGACACCACGTTCGGTGGTGTGGGAAGAGGGAAGCTGCCACCCGACCGTGCCCAATGGGGGGCCTTCAACGCTGTAAGAATTCAAGCCGACAACAAGATCGTTGCAGCCGGGTACCTGACGCATTCGATCTTCCAGACAGATGAAGCTTTTCAAGTCGCTCGTTTCAACGCCGACGGTTCGTTTGATCAAACATTTGGTATTGGCGGGCAGCTCGAAACC
>DATFRK010000934.1:0-2471 GCA_035263325.1 Pyrinomonadaceae bacterium
TGTCTTTTAGACGGCCGCTGGTGTCATGCTCCTGGCGCGCGATCAGGTGGCGCAAGTTGAATTCCACCGGGCAGAGATAGGCGAAACGCGCCTGCAAGTATCGCTCGATCCGCTCGGGGTTCTTGGTTGCGAAATCCTCGGTGAACCCGACCCGAATCCAGTGTTCGCGCAGATATCTCTCGTAACCCTTCTCGATCATCCCCTTGCAGACGTTGAAGGGGAGGCCTTTGGTTTCGGGAAACGACGCGCCGGTCGAGGCGAGAATCAGCTTTTGCACTTTCTCCGGGTGATCGAGCGCCAACAGTTGTGCTACTCTTCCGCCCATCGAATGGCCGAGCACAATCGCCCGCTCTGCCTTCAAATGATCCATGACTGCGGCCATATCGTCCGCGAACATTTTGGTTGAGTATTTGATCGATGGTTTGCCCGACCGGCCCGTGCCTCGGTAGTCAAACAAAATCACCTGGTGGTCCTTGGAGAACTCGGGGACCTGATAAACCTTCCAGATTTCGCAGTCGGAAGCGGTGGCATTCAAGAACACAAATGGCTGTCCTTGACCATAGACCTCGTAGTAGAGTTCCACGTCCTTGAGTTGCAAAAGCGGCATTGATGCCTCCGATGGGCGTTTCTTGTTTCTTACGCCAGGAACGGACCGCAAGACAAGCGGCCGGCGCCGCGGCGAGATTCAGGCCGCCCAAAGCCCCGCGATTCTCCTCGCGCTTCTAGGGGTTGGCGAACTCCACCGCCAGTGTCACGCTTGCACGCACCTCGATGGTCCCAGCCTCAATCGGGGTTGGCGCAGCGGCTTGGGCGCGAAAGACGGCCGCCTCCGTCACAAGCGGACGAACGCCCTGCCCGCTTTCCGTGAGCGACAATACTCGTAGAATTTTGACTCCCAGGGCGCGCGCGATCTCATCGGCTTTCTTCCTTGCCTTGCCCGTTGCCTCGCGCAGCGCCGCTTGTTGGGCGGCTAGTTCATCCTTAAGGGTAAAAACCAGACGCTGGACTTGATTGGCGCCGGAACGTGTAGCGCCGTCGATCAATTTCCCGGCATCGCCGACCGCGTCGGTTTTTATTCGCACGATATTGGTGGCGGTATAGCCGGTAATTTCCGGCTTGCCTCCTTCCTTGGGAAAACGATAGTTCGGTGTGAGGGAGTAACCCGCAGTCTTGATCTCACCCCGAGTTCCCAGCAACTTCTTCAGCTCGGCGATGGTTTGCGCGAGCTTCGCTGCATTTGCGTTGCCTGCTTCGACCGCAGTACGCGCCTGCGTTACCACTCCGATATCGATTTCCACCTGGTCAGGTTCAACCGTGACAACGGCATCGCCCATGACGGTGATCGTGGGAATCTTGCTTCTAGAGTCAACTTCCTGCGCGTGGACCGCGAGAGCACAAAGTAGCCCAAGCGTGATCGCAATGCCCAGGGTTTTGTATTGGCGTGTCTTCATGATCTTTGCAGCCTAGCGCGAATTTTGCCCCCACTGCAACAATTTCCGTGGTCAGGCACAAGATGATGGGGCCGCATTGAAAAGGTTTTCTGGATCTCCGTGGGTGGAGTACGGTCCCCGACCTGAAACTTTCCTATCGCCAACAGCACGATCATGCCACAGGCGAGTAGAATCCAGGATCGGACGGTCTTCCGTGTCAGGTATTGGTTGATAATCATGGCGACAGCAAAGCCAATGGTAGCCAAGTCGGAAAGCGTTCCCGAGCTGCCGGTAAAAATGACCCTGGCACCTCCGCTCTCCCGGCTTGCGTAAAGTCCGATGACCAACAGCAAAAAACCCACGGTCACGTAACACACGACGAGTACTACGGCCGTAAGGGCAAAGCGTGAAAATGTCTGCGTCAGAGCGGCCAACGTGAAAAGTAGGACGAGAAATTTGACCCTGACGAGCAGGAGTGCGCTCCCAGCGAAAACCAAATCCTTATCCGGAGCACCGCGCGCAACCAGTCCAGCCAGGTCGATCATCAGTGGAGGAATTATGAGAAACAGGAAAACGAAGAGAGTCTTACTGGCAAGGAGGAGACCCCCGGTGATCGGCCGGGTTACCCAGAAGGCGGTGGAGCCAATGACTGGGTCTTCGTGAACCAGCAAAGGAACGATCGTTATGAGCATAAGCATCTGCAACGGCGCCACTAGATTGTGCAAAAGCGCTAGCATTAATTGCAGCCGCGGGTCAGCGCCGGCTCCAGGCCACCAACCCAGCGAAGTAAATTGGAGGACAAGCAGCACACCCCAAACCAGCAGTGGGATACGTAGCCGGAGACTATCTTTGGCAAGAAGATGAAGAACGAGTTTCATAGCCGGTAGGTTTTTGCCAAGGCAACGAAGATGTCGCGCAGAGACATCGGGTGCGCAGCGACATGATCGCAGGGTCCAAGAACGTTGCGCACCTCGGCTTCGGTTAAATCCGGCTGGTAATTGGTCGCGACAAACTTCACCCCGCCGCCGGAGGTTTGGAGGT